>NZ_JBIALO010000029.1:73722-92316 GCF_042873595.1 Streptomyces sp. NPDC004629
GTGGCGGGGGGGGGGGGGCGGCCCCGCCCGGGGGGGGGGGGCGGGGCGGCGGGGGGGGGGGGGGGGGGGGGGGGGGGGGGGCGCGCCCCCCCACCCCGCTCGGTATCGGCGCCGGACGCGGCGGCTCGACGGCCGAACCGCGGACGGTGTCACCGGCCGCTCGCGCCACGTCCGTTGGCCGCCTCTCGATAGCAGGTTCCCTCTCTCCGCCCGCCCGCTCATGCCGGCCGGCGGCGGGCGGGACGCGCCCGCCTGCCGCCCGGGAAGCCCTGGGGCGTCGCCGGGCCGTGCGCCGATGGCGAGTACGCGGTCAGCCGGCCGCGCGCCTGTGCCGCCCGCGCCGTTTTGGCGCGGCGGCTACGGCACCGGCCGCCACAGCCCGCACGAGCGCCGCCCGCCGCCTGCCGCCGTGCCGCCCACCGCCGTGCCGCCAGGCGCCGTGCAGTCCGGCGATCACGCTGTCGGCCGCAGGCGGCCCGGGGGGCCGGTGCGTGGGCACGGGCTGGGAGGTGTGTCTGGGGGAGGCTGGTGGGTGGTGTGGTGTTCTGTCATTGGGTGGGTGGTTCGTCGGGTTGTTGGGGATGTCCTGGGGTGTTCCGGGGCTGGTGCGTGGGCATGGTGTGGGGGGCGTCTGGGGGAGACCTGTGGACGGTGCGGTGTTTTGTTGTTGGGTGGGTGGTTCGGCGGGTGGTTGCGGCGCCCAGGGTGTTCCGGATGCCGGTTCACGGGCACGTGCGGGGAGCGCGTCTGGTGGAGACCGGCGGGGGTGCGGCGCGCTGTCGTTGGGTTGGGTGATTGGGGCGGCCTGGGGTGTTCCGGGGTCGGTGCGTGGGCATGGGGTGGGGGGCGTCTGGGGGAGACCGGTGGACGGTGCGGTGTGCTGTTGTTGGGTGGTTGGGGCCCTAGAGCCCCAGGGGGCCCCGTCGGGGCGCTCAGCGTGTCCTGGGGGGCGGTTGGGGCCTCATGGTGTGGGGAGCGCGTCCGGGGCGAGGCGGTGGGGGTGCGGCGCGCTGTCCTCGGACGGGTGGTTCGGCGGCGGGCGGGTCCTCGTGAGGGTGTTGTCACGCCGAACCCGCCCGCGAATGTATCGGGGGGATCTCCAGCACCTCCACCGTGTTCGGGCCCGCGGTGTAGTAGGCCCTGAGCACCCCCGCCTGCGACAGCTTGTCGACACACCGGTCGCAGGGCCGCGCCAGCATGGGCACGCACGCGGCGTTGACCCGGGCCACGAACACCATGCTCACCGGAGCCCCGCGGGCGCGCCGGAGCGCGGCGTCCTCCGCGTGGAAGGTGCTGTTGTGGTGATCGATGAGGGGCGAGTTCCGGTACTTGTTGGAACTCGCGACGACGACACGGCTGCCCGCGGCCAGCACGGCTCCCACCCGGTGGCGGCATTGTGACCGGGTGGCTTGCCGGATCGCCAGGCGGATCAGGTTCATCGAATTCCTTGCAGTCCGAAGGCGCCCCGCGTACGGCGTGGGCGGTGGTGACGGGATCCCCTGCGGGAGAGGCGTTCGTCGGGCGGCTCCGCTCAGACCGGTAAAAGATGGTTCAGTTCGTCGATCTCCCGGTACAGGCCGGCACATGTGTCGCAGTCGCCGAGGTGCGTCATGACCTCTTCCGATCCGCATGCGCCGAGCCGGCCGCGGGAGTACGCGGCGAGCCGGCCCACGTAGTACGAGCACCGGCTGGGATAGCTCTTGTCGTCCAGATGAACGGAGAGGTAGGCCTGCCGTAAGCCCTCCTTGGCCCGGTAGGCCAGGGCGGCGACGCTGTTCGGACTGATGCCCATGGTGTCGGCGATCGAGGCGGGCTGCTGGGACTGGACGATGGTGCACCACAGGATGGTTCGCCACCGGTCCGACAGGGAGGACAGCGCCTCCCGCACCAGCACATGCTCATACTTCCTGAGGGCCTCGTTCCCGGCGGACGTCGCGTACTCCACCTCGTAGGCGCTCACGTCCGGCACGGGCACCTGTCGCCCCGAGTTCCGTCCCGATTCGGTCACCAGATTGCGCAGGACACGCAGCAGATAGCTGCGGAACGAGGTGGAAGGACCGCCACCGGACCTGAGCGCCTGCAGCACGCGGAAGAATGCCTCGGCGACGAAGTCCTGTGCCGTGTACGCGTCACTGGTGTGCATGGCGGCCAGCCGGTAGGCGGCCCCACGGTGACGGTTGAAGAGTTCGGCGAACGCTTCGGTGTCGCCGCTTCGAACTAATTGGGTCAACTCCTGGTCGTTGAACTTTGCTGGCGCAGGATCGGCATTCTGCTGGCCCGGCTGGCCGGCGGACGGTGCGTAGTGTCCGGCCGAAGAAGACAAGGCGGCTCCTGGATGAGGGGATCATCGCGAGCGAGTTCCAGAGGTCGGATCCACGATCGGCGGGTCGGCTGCGTCGATGCGGAACCGCGCATCGAGCAGCGCCGGCGCACAGCTGTCGCGTACGCCGCCGAGGCGCCGTCCGAGCCTGAGGTGGGGACAGGTTGACTCAGGACATCGGCGCAAAGGCTCCCGTGATCGCGTGAAGGATTGTCACCCCTTTATAGAGCCTTCAGATCATCCCAGATCCAGCTACGCCACGCTTTCGGTGGAAGATTCGTCTTTCAGGCCCAGGGAATATCGGATCATCCGACCGGATGTTATGCCTGCTGTCCTGGTGAAGCGCGCCGGAAACCGCATGCCGCAGAATGGGTGATTGGTCGAATTGGTTCGAGTATTGCCGAGGTTTGGACCGTCCCGACGTGAAAAGTGAGTCCACATGGATCACTTCGACGACATGGATCACCGGATCCTTGCCGCATTTCGTGCCCGCGGTGCCGACCCGCGCCTCGGGTCCGCCGCGCGCGGCCTGTCCCTGGCCGGTGAACACGGCGCGCTATGGCTTGCGGTGGGGCTGGTGGGGGCCGCCGCGGACGGGGCGCGGCGGGCCTCGTGGGTGCGCGGGACGGCGCTGGTCGCGGGCGCGCATCTGGCGAGCATGGGGGTGAAGCGGGTGGTGCGTCGGGCCCGTCCCGCGCATACGGAGCCGTTGGTGCGTACCGCGGGGCGGCACTCCTTTCCGAGTTCGCACGCGGCATCCGCGGCGGCCGCCGCCGTGGCCTTCGGGGCGCTGGGGGCGCCGGGGCTCGCGCCCTTGGCGGCCGCGATGTGTCTGTCCCGGCTGGTCGTGGGGGTTCACTACCCGTCCGACGTCGCCGCGGGCGCGGCGCTGGGCGCGCTCACGGCGCGCGTCGGAACCCGCTGGATGCGAGGGCAGGCCCGTGGCTGAGACGGCGCAGCTCGAACATCGCACGCACAGTCCGCGACCTGAACCGCCGGCCCCAGGCGGCCTCTTACGCGGGATCGTGAGAACCGCGCGTCCCCGGCAGTGGGTCAAGAACGTCCTGGTGGTCGCCGCCCCGGTCGCCGCCGGGCAGTTCCTGTCGGCCCACGCCGTGACCCAACTCGCCCTCGTCTTCGTACTGTTCACCGCGTGCTCCGCGGCGGTCTATCTGGTCAACGACGCGCGCGACGTCGAGGCCGACCGTGCGCATCCCACCAAGTGCCGTCGTCCGGTCGCGGCCGGGGACGTGCCGGTACCGGTGGCGTACGCGGTAGGGGGCGCCCTGGCGGTCGTCACGCCGCTGGCCGCGGCCTGGCTGACCTCACCGGCCGTCTCGGCGCTGCTCGCGGCGTATCTCGTGATGCAGTGGGCGTACTCCGTCAGTCTCAAGCATGTGCTGGTCGTCGATCTGGTGGTGGTCACGACGGGCTTCCTGATGCGCGCGATGATCGGCGGGATCGCGCTCGGGATTCCGCTGTCGCGCTGGTTCCTGATCACCACGGGTTTCGGGGCGTTGTTCATGGTGGCGGCGAAGCGGTACTCCGAGGCGCTCCAGATGGCCGGCAAGGCCGGTGCCACGCGGGCGCTGCTGAGCGAGTACACGACGGGCTATCTGCGTTTCGTATGGCAGCTGGCCGCCTCGGTCGCCGTCCTCGGCTACTGCATGTGGACCCTGGAGGACGGCGCCGCGCACGCGGGTGTGCTGCCCTGGCGGCAGCTGTCGATGGCCGCCTTCATCCTCGCGGTGCTCAGATACGCCGTCTTCGCCGATCGCGGCACCGCCGGTGAGCCCGAGGAGGTTGTCCTGCGGGACCGGGCCCTGGCCCTGATCGGACTGGCGTGGCTGGTGCTGTACGGCCTGGCGGTGGCCCCTTGGTGAGCCGGCGTGAACTGCTCGGCTTCGCCGGTGTCGGTCTGCTCGGGTACGCCGTCGACCTGGTGTTGTTCCTGTGGCTGCGCGGGCCCGCCGGCCTCGGCCCGCTGACCGCGAAGGCGCTGTCCTTCGCCGCGGGTTGCACGGTCGCCTACGTCGGCAACACGCTCGGCACCTACCGGCACACGCGGACCAGGGGCCTGCGCTCGTACGCCGTCTTCCTCGCGGTGTACCTGGCCGGTGCCCTCGTCCAGCTGCTGTGTCTCGCCGTCAGCCACTACGGCCTGGGCCTGACCTCGCAGCGTGCCGACACCGTCTCGGGCGCCGGGATCGGCATGGCGCTGGCGACCGTCCTGCGCTTCTGGGGCGTACGGGCACTGGTCTTCGGCAGCGGGGGCGGAACACGCACGTGCGACGCGCGGACCGGCGAGGCGGAGGTGGTGGATACCGCGCGGTACGGCTCGGTCGGACCGTAGCGAAAGGCACTCTCGAACACCATTCGGATCTGTTGAGAAAATGTTCGAGGAAATCGATCGGACGGCAGATGAATACCGGAGGGTCGTCGATGTGTGGGGAGGGAAATGCGTGATAGTCTCGGCGAGTCAAATCCGGGTGGTACTCGTTTCATCCGGAGAGGCGGCTCCGAGCTGCCGAAACAGGGTGGCCGCGAATGTGACTCGCCAGATGTGTATCCATGTCTGCCGTGTGTGATTCGGGTGCCCCGGAAGAATAATTGACACCCCATAAATAGCTGAATCGACTGCTGGACGGACAACCCGGTTACGGGTTCTATTCAGCTGCGTCGGTCGGCGGACTGAGTTTCCCGGTCCAGTGAGTGGAGAGGGCTGAGCCGGGAACAGGAGTGGTGCTTTGCTCCGAGAGCACCACTCCGCCGCCAGTAGCCCGGAGTTGCCCATGTCTCCGGGCTACTGGCATGTCGACTGTTCCCGGACCGGTGTGTGTGGCCGTCCCGCCCGTGCCGATTGGCGGCAGCCACCTGCCGCAGGCAGAGGGAACAGTGGAACAACGGGAACGTGCGAGGTCAGGCATGGACGACCCGGCCGCCCCACGCCGTCGCGCCGAGGCCGGCGAAGGGAACGACGGGCCGGAGGCCGGGACCTGACGGGGCGCGACGCCCCGTGTCATCGGTCCGCGGCCACCGTCAGACCTCGCCCAGCAGGGCGGCCAGCCCCTTGTCGAGAGCCGGTTCGACATCTTCGCTGCCACGGTCGACCAGCGCGTACGAGCGCAGCAGGAAACGACGCAGCACAGATGTGTCGAACTTGGCCACCGCCCTGCCCTCGGCGCCCCGGAACTCCATGATCGTGTAGGCGGGGCCGCAGGGCCAGATGTACACGTCGCCGATGCCGGCGGGCTGGTACAGGCCCTGGGCCAGCAGCTCGCGGGCGAACGTCCAGGTCATGTCCCTGTCGTCGGGGGACACCAGTGACGGGAAGTCGATGTGCACCGCCAGCGGATCGGCGCGGCCGTAGCGCAGGGCCACGGGGATCAGAACCTGTTGATTGGGCGCGGCGATCAGCCGGGCACCGGCGGCCTGCCTGAGCATGCCGTCCGTCACCGGGCTCCCCGCAAAGCCCCAGCCGGGCAGGCGCCGGCCCGCCTCCGGGGCTCGCCGGTGCGCCCGTTCATGACGCGTGAATCTGAACATGGAGATGAGATGTGTGTCTTTCTGTGGGTACGGCACCACCGGGTGGCGCGCACGGCGGAGGGCCTGCTGATCCCCGCGGGCTGTTCCCCCTCGTCGCCACGAAAGCGGACGAGGGGTGCCCGGGCCTCGTAGGGGCTGACCTCGCGTGTTCCCGTTGTTCCGGTGTTCCCCTTGATTGAGCCTGGCGCCTGTGCACACCGTCCGCGTCAGTGCCGGACGGAGCCCCGCTTCGGGCTGTGCATGGCGTGCTGGGGGTGGTACCGGTAGGAGAACTGACTGACCAGCTCCTGGAAGCAGGCCAGCGCGGTGAGCGGCGGAATTCCGGCGACGGCCATCATCAGGAGGGACTTCGAGGAGTTTCCGACGCAGAGCGCGACCGACCCGACGGAGGCGGTCACGATGACGGTCCAGGACCAGCGGGCGGTACGGCGCTGGAGGGACGCCCGCATGATGGACAGGCCCGCCGCGAGCCAGGGCCCGTACAGCATCCACGGCCACCAGCGCGCCAGGCTCTGCGGCATGAACAAGGAGGCGACGGCGCGCAGTTGCTCGTACGAATAGGAGATGGACCAGCCCAGCATGGTCATGGCGCACGCGATGATGGCCGTGAGCAGGAGGGTGGTCGGCCTGATCCTGGGCCGGCCGGCATGGCTGCGGTTCCTCGGCCGGGCCGCCCGCTGGTGGGTCGGGGCCCGGTAGGCGCCGTGCCCGGACGGACTGGAGTAGGTGGGATCCATGCCGGATTCCATGTTCAGCATGTGAGCCAGTTCCGCGTCGAGATCCCAGCCACCTCCCGCCGTTGTCGCCTCAGGGGTGTGCTGACACCAATGCGCCTGAACCGTGTTGCACTGCTCGCAGTACGGAGCTGACGGTGCGTCGTATCCGACGTTCTGGGTGAACTGGGTGCCATAGGGATCCCACCTGTCCCGGATCTCATCCATGTGCGCCCGCATTCATCGAGTCGCGCTCCGCGTTGAGGGTCCTGTCGAGCAAATTCTCCAGCAGCACCGCGCACTGCCGGAGCTGGGCCCGCACTGCGGCCGGATCCAGCCACGGTCCGCCGTATCCGAAGGAGTTCGGATCAACCGGTGTGGGGGGCATCCGTTTCTGACGCGCGCAGACCGTTTCATTCCAAGTCACGGTCACCTAACGAGCGTCACGAGCATCAAGACATCCAGCTTTCGAGGGACATCCTGCCGTGTTATTACCGGGTCGGAAGATCAGATGTGACGAGCGAACGGCTGCCGCCGCGGGAGACCGGTTGGGGTGTTGGTGGGGGGTGCCGGTGAACACGGGGGCGGATCCCGCTGCCGGGGGTGACCGTGACCGCTTTCCGCTTCGGGCGGGGGTTGCGGTGGGTGGTGGCCTGGGCGTGCGGTGTGGTGGGCGGATGGGTGATGTCGTGCGTCAGGTGACGCGCTGGTGTGGGTGTCGGCGGATGTGGAGGCGGATCTCGGTGTTGAGGTGCTGCGGGGCGACCGCCTCCCGGGCTTCCGGCAGGGTGTGCGTGCTGATGTGCGACAGTACCGCCGCGGGTGAGGCATCCGGATCCAGGACGAGATGCATACGGACCCGGAGCCGGCCGGGCCGGCCGAGGAGACGGACACGTACCTGCGTCACCCCGGGCACGGACCGCGTGCTTCGTGCCACGGCCTGGGTGAGGGCGGCGCCGTCCAGGGTGAGCCCGTCACCGCCCAGCGGCAGGGCGCGTACCCGGCCGCTGCGGACCTGGAGGACGCACCAGCCCAGACACAGCAGCAGCGCGGCGGCGAGCGCCGTCACCACCACCGGCGTCCACCAACCGTGCTCGCGCCAGCGGGCGAGCGCACCGCGGTCCACCCAGACCGTGCCGGAGGCGGCCATGGGCCACCAGGAGGGCATCCGGTCGCGACCGACGACCTCGGGGGCCCCGAGCGTGATCCCCGCCGCCGCCAGGGGAAGGCCGGCGCAGACCAGCACGGCCCTGTTGACGCCGCTGCGCAGCCGGTTCACGACACCCCGCTCCCCGGCCGCGGCGGGCTTCCCGGGCTCACACGGTCCCGCCGCCCCGGATCGTGCCAACCCGGCGCGGTACGCACGCGCACCCGGGAGCGGGGCGTACGACCCAGCCCGCATGCGCCGAGAGCCTGGTCAACGGTGGTCACCACCTGTCCGTGCGCGACCTCCCGGTCACCGAAGTCGACGGCGGCCCGGATCCGCGCCCGCCGCCGACGCCTGACCCGAACCCGCACGCGGGAGACCCCGGACACGCCCGACACGGCGTCACGCACCAGCGTCTGCGCCGCCGACCGGTCGAGCGTCGCACGCACACTCCCGTCGGCGGTGCTCATTGCGAGCGAGCGGCGCCGGCCGGGTGCCAGCGCGAGCAGCACCATCCCGACGCCGAGCACGGCCATGGCGGCGCTCAGCGCCACCGGGAAGCCGCCGGGGCCGTGGCTGGACAGCCAGGTGAGCGCCCGGGACCGCCAGGGCGCCGCCGTACGCCCCGCCACCCGAACGCACACGACGTCGTACAGCAACGTCGCACAGGCCGACAGGCCCACAAGCGCCGCCAGCGCCGCGGGCACTCGCCGCTCCGACCACGGCCGCCGCGCCGGACCGCCGGTCGTGCCGTGCGGGGCCGGGGCCGCGGGACCGCCCGGCCGTGGCCCGGCAGGCGGGGCCAGAGCGCGCACCCGGACCTGCGGGCGCGCGACCGCGAGTCCGGTGAGCGCGGCCGTGCGGCGCGCCACATGCAGCCGCACCCGGTGGCCGGACTTCGCGATACCGGCCCGATAGGGGAGCGTGAGAGCGACCGACACCGCCGCCCGGCCACCGCGCGTCCCCACCTTCGCGTTGACGGCCCCGACGTCTCCCGGGGGCAGCGCCTCGCGCGCGGCGTGCTCGGCGATGCGGCGCACCGCCCGGTCGCTGACGGTGGTCCGCCCGCGTTCACCGGCCCCAACCACCCTCGACCCGGTCCCGACCACACCTGACCCGGTCCCGACCATGCCCGACCCGGTCCCGACCACGCCCAGACCCGCCCCGGCGGCACCCACCCGGGCCCCGGTGTTGTGTGCCCTGGCTGCGGCGATGCCCGAGCCCGCCTCGGCGTTGCCCGTCCCCACGGTGCCCGAGCCCGCCCCGGCCCTGCCCGCCCCCGCCTCGGTGCTGTGCGCCCCGGTCGTGCCCGAGCCCGCCCCCGCGGTGCCCGTGCCCGTCCCAGCCGAACCCGAGCCCGCGGTGCCCGAACCCGTTCCAGCCATGCCCGAGCCCGCCTCGGTGTTGCCCGTCCCAGCCGTGCCCGTGCCCGTCCCAGCCGTGCCTGAGCCCGTTCCAGCCGTGCCTGGGCCCGTTCCAGCCATGCCCGTGGCCGCCCCCGCGGTGCCCGAGCCCGTCCCCGCGGTGCCCGAACCCGCCCCAGCCGAGCCCGAGCCCGGTTCGGTCGGGGCCGAGTTGGAGCCCGTCGTACTCATCGAGGCCTGCCCGGGCCGTGGTCGTCGCGTCCGCCGTCACGGGATCCGAAGAACTCCGGCCGAACGGTTCCGGTGTCGAGGAAACGGCCCGCGATCCAACCGACCGCCCCCATCCCGGCGACCAGCAAGAACGCCCTGAACCCACCGAACCAGCCCGCGTAGCCGAGGGCCACGCCCACCAACAGCCCTGTGTCGGCTCTGCTCATCGCGCCGCCCGCCTCCGTCCGTCTCCTCGGCGCCCCGCCCGGCCCGGCCCTTCACCGGCGGCGCACCCTGCCCGTACGGGCCCGTCACTCCACACGTGCGTCCGCCGCGGCGCTCGCGTCGTCGTCGGGCAGATGCACGTCGTCGACGGCCACCTGCACCTCGACCACCTCAAGCCCCGTGATCCGCTCCACGGCGGAGATCACGTTCGCCCGTACCTCGCGCGCGACCTCGGGAATGGGCACCCCGTACTCGACGACCAGGTTCAGGTCGACGGCGGCCTGCCGTTCACCGACCTCGACCTTCACCCCGCGCCCCACGTTCGGCCGCCCGCCCGGCACCCGGTCACGGACCGCGCCGATCGTGCGGGACAGACCACCGGCGCCCATGTCGTACACGCCGGGCACCTCACGCGCCGCCATGCCCGCGATCTTGACCACCACGACGTCGGCGATGGTCGTCCTGCCCCGCTCCTCCGCGGGCCGCTTCTCCTCGGCCCGCCCCGCCGCGGCCGGCGTGGTTTCGCCGGCTCCGCCGAGCACCGCGGTCAGGCCGGGAACCGGGCCCGAACCGCCCTCACCCACCCCTGCCCGATTGGACTCCTGTGCCGTCATCGGTGTGCCTCCTGGATCAATGTCCCTGTGCGCGGTCACCTACTTCGACACGTCTACTGACGTTTCATTACGCGATGCCCGGGATTCCCCCTTCGCGCGGACAGCCAGCCGCTGCCGCGTAACGCGCACGGCGGCGCCGTGTCGTACGGCCGAGGGGAGGAGTCGGATGGGGACGGGCCGGACGAGAGGAGACCACCGTGCCGGGGCACCGGGACAGCCCGACGGACGCCGAGGACGACGGCGAACGGCACGAGGACGCCTTGCTGGCGGTACGGGCAGGAGAGGGCGACGAGGAGGCCTTCGAGATACTGGTGCGCCGCCATGGCCCCGGGCTGCTGCAACTGGCCACGCGGCTGCTCGGCAACAGGACCGAGGCGGAGGACGCCGTACAGGACGCCTTCGTCAGCGCCTGGCGCAAACTGCCGGAGTTCCGCGGCGAGTCCGCGTTCGGCACGTGGATGTACCGGATCGTCACCAACCGGTGCCTGAACGTGCTGCGCGGACGTCGCCCGGTGGCCGCCCTGGACGCGGTGCCCGAACCCGCGGCGCCCGAACACCAGGCGTCCCCGGCACGGGTGGCGGAGGCGCACGCCGCCGTCGAAGCCCTGTCGCAGGCGATGGCCGTCCTGTCGCCCGAGCAACGGGTGTGCTGGGTACTCAGGGAGTTGAACGGACTACCGTACGAGGCAGTGGCCGACATGGTCGGAATCAGTCAGGAGGCGGTCCGCGGACGCGTCTTCCGCGCGCGGCGCCAGCTGACGGAGGCGATGGTCGCATGGCAATGAACGCGGACCCGAACTCCGGCTCGGCCGACGCGACCCGCGGCGAGGAGGCATCCGGGGACGAACTGCTGCCCTGTGGCCGCAAGTTGGAGGACGTGTGGCGCCAGTGGGAGCAGGGCTTCACCGATCCGCACACGCGCACCTGCCCGCACTGCTCGGCCGCGCTGCACGACCTGAACCGGCTCCAGGACGTCGTGCGCCGGGCCCGGGAGGAGGAACCGCCCAAAGAGGACGCCGGAGCGCTCGTCGAGCGGGTGATGGACGTCGTACGCCTCGAACTGCGCCCCGGCCGGACGCTCCCGCTGGGCACCCTGGCGGAGGACGACTGGATCGTGGAGGCCGCGGCCGCCAAGGTGCTTCGCTCGGCGGCCGACTCCGTGCCCGGTGCGCGGACCGGCAGTTGCCGGATCGCCCCGGCAGGCTCCGGCGCGGCGGCGTCCGCGCGCCGGACGCGCGGCCCGGTGGCGGTGCGGGTCGAGGTCGTGGTCGCCGCGACGGTCAACCTTCAGCGGGTGGCGGAGCAGGTGCGGGAAAGGGTCTTCGGTGCGGCGGACGAACTGCTGGGCATGGAGGTCGGCTCGGTGGACGTGACCTTCACCGACGTCCTGCCCGAAGACGATCTGGCGGAGGGAGGAACGAGGTGATAGCGGACGGTGAGCCCGCGGAGCTGACCGAGCGGATCGCCCAGGCGGTCGCGGACGTGCCCGGCGTGGCGTTTCTACGGCCCGGCCTGGCCGGACTGCTGCGCTCCTCCGTCGCGGCGCGCGCGACAGGGCGCCGGGCGAACCCCGACGCGAGCCGGGCGAAGTCCGCCGTGCGGGTCGGACGCGGGAGTGCGCCGGGCACCCTGGTGGTCGAGGTCAGCGTCGTCCTGCGGCGCGGCCACCGTGCCGTGGACGTGACACGCGCGGTGCGTGCCGCGGTGCGGGCCACGGCCGGGGACCGGCCGCCCGCCCGGGTCACGGTGACGGTCACCGGCCTGGTGTGACCAGGCCGGCACCCCTTGCCCTGCCGGCCAACCAACGGGCAGGGCAAGGCCGTTCACCACCGAGGACACGGCCGGTGCCGAGAACAGGGACAGGGGCGAAGACGCGGCCGTGCACCCCGCAGCGGCTACGAACCGCCCGGCACCGGCCGTACACGTCGGCAGCGGCTGCGAGCCGCCCTGCACTGGCCGTACCGCCTGCACTGGCTGCGAGGCGCCCGGCAACTGGCCGTACACGTCGGCAGCGGCTGCGAGCCGCCCAGCACTGGCCGTACCGCCTGCACTGGCTGCGAGGCGCCCGGCAACTGGCCGTACACGTCGGCAGCGGCTGCGAGCCGCCCGGCACTGGCCGTACCGCCTGCACTGGCTGCGAGGCGCCCGGCAACTGGCCGTACACGTCGGCAGCGGCTGCGAGCCGCCCGGCACCGGCCGTACCGCCGGCGCCGCACGGCCGCCGTCGGCATGCGCCGACCAGGATGCTGCCCTCGGCTTCCGTTCCACACCCGATCCCGCCGACCCACCCCTGAAGGACCTGCGGGTTCCCGTGCGTTGGGGCGCCGCACCCCTGCCGGGACGCCCAGCACGGGGCGGAGGCAGGGCGCCCAGCCCCTGCGCGGCGTGGTCGACGCCCTGCGTGAGCTGGGGGTCCGGAGTGACGGGCCTAGGTGTCGGTGCGTGTCGCCGGCAGGCGGGCGCGGACGAACTTGCCTCGGCCGTCGGCGGCGGGCAGCCAGCTCACCTCGGCGCCCAGGAGCCGTGCCTCCCGCAGCCCGTTGCCCAGCACTCCGGCAATGGCGGCCGCGCTGTTCCGGAAGTCGGGGAGCGGATCCCCCACCTCCACCAGCAGCGCGTCGGGTTCGCTCAGCGTCAGCCGCACGCGCATGCGCGCGTCCGCGCCGTCGACCGGCTGGGCGTGCACGACGGCGTTGTAGGCGAGTCGGGCGAGGACATCCCCCGCGACAACGATGTCACCCGGCCAGCCCCGTAACGTCAGATAGCTGCGGGCCGCCTCCCGCGCCCGGTGCACGCTGAGCGGGTGCAGTGAGTAGGAGCGGCGCCAGTGCGCACCGACCGGCCCGCGCAGTGCGGTGCGGAAGGCGGCGTCCTCCAGCGCCCGTACGGGCCGGAGCGGCAACCCCGTACGTCCGGTACGGGGGTATGCGCACACCGCGAAGGCGGGAAGTCCTAACAGCCAGCTGCGCAGCACGTCCCGGTCTCCGGCGTGCCGGGCGACCTCACCCTCATCGGGGACGACGAGCCCCGTGGCCGCGCCGGTGGCCAGCAGATGCTGGACGGCCCGCCAGCCGGTGCGATGCCAAAGGGGCGCGTCGAGCGGCGCCAGGTCGTACACCTTGTGCACGACGGTCCACCCCTGCCGGATGGCGAACTCCCGCAGCCCCATGAGGGATTGAGTTGCGACCCGGGAATCCGGACTGCTTGTGTAGAGCGCGACGTGCGCCCGGTCGGGGACGGTGCCGACCAGCTCTCGCTGGGGCACGGGGGTGGTCGAGGCGGCGCGTGTCATCGCGTGGACTCCAGGGGACTGACAGGTGATCGAACTGTGTTGCAGGGGCTGTACGGAGAGGGTTCGGACGCACGGCGCCGGGGCCGTCCGGAGCCGGGACGCCGACGCGCCCCCGGACGCCCGACCCAGATGTCCGGCTCGGCCCGGCCGCGGCACACGCCGAGTGCGAGGGCGCGGTCACGGCCCCCGCGATCCACGCGTCCACGCATCCCCTCCGCATATGCCCAGTGACTTACCGCAGTTCTAATGCATTAGCTCGTCGGCCGGGGTCCAAACTCGACACTTTGCAGGCCGCCAACCGAGTACGGAGTCTTCACATGGGGCACGATGACCCGCCGCGACACCAGGTGGTCGCCGACGACCTGCGTCGTCGCCTCGCCCGCGGCGACTGGCCCGTCGGCGCGAAACTTCCCTCCCGCGCCCGGATGGCCGAGGAGTACGGAGTCAACCCCAACGTCATGCAGAAGGCCCAGGAGCGCCTGATCATCGAGGGGTTCCTCGAAGGACGCGCCGGTTCCGGCACCTATGTGGCCAGGCCCCGCGAGCGCCGCCGCATGATCCGTTCCCGGCCCCGGAAGCCGGCCGGCGGCGGCACCTTCACGAGCGGCACGGCCGAGCCGGATCACGTCGGCGTGTGGCGGGCCCGAGCCCAGGTGCGCACGGTCGCCCCGGACCACATCGCCCGGCGGCTCGGTATCGCGCCCGGTGACCCGTGCGTACGCACCGGCTACGAATTCCTCGCGGACGCCCTGACCTCCCAGTTCGCCGTCAGCTGGGAACCCGCGCCCGCGGCGACGGCCATGAGACCCACGGTGCCGCTGCAGCGGCGGCCCGACACGAGTGGGGCAGTGGCCGGGCGGCTCCGCGCGAAGGGCATCGACATCGTCACCGCGGTCGAGGTGCCGCGCCCGGCCCGCGCCACCCGGGAACAGGCCGACCTGCTCGGCATCGGCCTCGGCGATCTGATCCTCGTCATCGAGCGGACGTACTACGACAGCGACGGCCGCGCGGTGGAGACGACCGACATCGTCGTCCCCGACGTGCGCTGGGAAGTGGCCTACGAACTCGCCGTCGCCGGACCCGAGTCCCGCTGACCGCGGGCCGTACCGCCCGCGGTCAGGCCACTGGGACCCGGGAAACCGGACACCCCGGAGCGCGGGCCCCGCGGCGAGACATGACAGGGCCTCCCGGCCGCTCGGGGGAAGCGGGGCAGAGGCCGTCCGGGAGACCCGTTGCCGCAGTTGTACGCGTTCTCCCCGCGGTGTCCAAGTCGCCCGCACGATCGTGTGCACACCTCGCGCACGTGTGCGGAAACCCGGCCGGGCACGCCGCAGTGGGAGCGCCGTTCCAGCGGAACGGGTGGGGCCGCACGGTCAGTGGAGGAACCGGTCCACCGCGGCCACGACGGGCCGCCGCTTCAGCACGGGCCCGGGACCGAGGATCACGCCGTGGCTGATCGAGACGCTCACCGGGCCGATGTCATACGCGCCGTTCTCCTCCAACTGCTGCCGCGCCTCGGCGGGGACGCAGTCCAGCCCGAGTTCCGCGGCGGCCACGCTCAGCGCCCCCATCGCGATGACAAGGGCCTCCTTGGCCCTCGGACCGCCCAGCAGGACCGTCGTACCGCCCCCGGTATGTCCGACCTCCACGCGGTACGTCGCGATCGCGTCGTGCAGGTACTCCTCGGCGTCAAGGCCCACGGACTCCACGACCCGCGCGACGATCCGGTAGACGCCCTCGGCCGCCGCCCGCAGATCCAGTTTGGCGCCCAGCTGATGGGCCTTCAGCCACGGGGCGGTCTTCGGGGACAGGGGCGTCGACTGGTAGACGCCCCAGCCCCGGATGTTGACCTCCAGACGGTGGGCACTGGGGCCGTCCGAGGCGAGCCACACGTCCGTGACCCCGAGGGCGCCGAAGACGTTGTGCGTGCTCATGAACTCGATCAGCCGGGTCGCCGTCATGAGGTTCTCGTTGGACTCGGGCACCAGGTCATTGATCAGCTCGCGAACAGCCCGCTCGTGGAACTTCACTGCTCCTCCCAACTCGTCACGCGCGAAAGGTACGTTCGAGGCCGGACAGCCGGCGGGGGAGCCACGGGGACCAACCGCCGTGGCTGCGCCCGCACCTTCGCGACGGTGTGCCCGGGCGCCCCTATACAGATGCGGCTGGGCGCCGAGCATGACGTCACCGGGCCCTGGCGGGGCGCCGGTGCGGCCGGTGTGCCGGGCGGGCTGCACCGGCCCTTCGGCTACCTCGTCGGGACGAGCGGCGGGCCGGGGTGCCACTGGCCGCCGACCACCAGGAACGGAGGCGGGGAGGCGGCCACGGGGACGCCCCCGCGAGTGCCGCGGCCGGTCAGTTGCCGGGGCACCGGCAGGGGGTGGCCCGGGTGGCCCGGGTAGCCCTGCTCCAGGGCGCGGGAGGTGTGGTCCAGGGGGGCGTGGCCGTGGCAGAAGGGTGCGGAGCAGACGTCCTGCGGGCCTTGCTCACCGGGGACGTACCGGAAATCCGCACGCCACTGTGCGTACAGGGCGTCGTAGATCGGGGTACGGGAGTCCGGAAGGGGGTTCATGGTTGGTCAACGCGGAAAGCGGCGATCGCGATGTCTGCCGTACGGGTGCATTCCCGAGGCTTCCCGTGACGAGCGCCCCCTCCGACAGACCCGCCGAAGGCGCCACCCGCCTGCACTCGTGGTATCGCGGGCGTTCGGCTCGGCCCCGGTTGCGGTGTACGTGAGTCGATGTCGCGCGCTGGGACGGCGGGGCGGTCCGCGGTGCGGGCGGGGTTGGGGCAGGGCGGCAGGTGTCGTCTGCCGTCGAGCCCGAAGCCGAGCCCCTGCCGACCACCGTCGCCGCACGATGCCACCACGGCCGCCCGGCCACGCCGCCCGGCGGGGCGCAGGCCGGCGGGGCGTAGGCCGGCGGGGCGTAGGCCGGGTGGGCAGGTTGGCTGGGTTTCAGCCTGTTCGCCGGTGCCGGTCGGCGGGGCGTAGGGCGGGTGGGCAGGTTGGCTGGGTTTCAGCCCGTTCGGCTGCGCCGGTTGGCGGGGGCGGACCCAGTGGGTGCGTCGCGCGCCTCAGTCGGTTCGGGCGCCGCCCGCTCGCGTGGACTTCAGCCGAGGATCCGTCGGCCGAGGTGGTCCAGGACCCCGCCGATCCGTGTCGTGGCGGTGGTGAGGAGGGAGGGTGAGGCGGAGCGGGCGGGAGACGACGTGTGCGGTGCGCCGGAGCCCGTCTCGGCCCGCGGTGGCGCACTGTCCGGCGCGGAGCCGGCGGCCGGGGAAGCGGCCGGGGGCACCGGCTCCGGGACGTGAACGCCGCTTTCCGGCTGGGGGAGTTGCTGCGGAGGGGCCGTCTGGTGGCCGTCGCTCGACGGCCGCGCCGCCCCCGCCCCTGTCCCCGCGCCCGCCGCCGGCCTCGCGGGCGTGGACGGCCCGCCCTTGACGCCTCCGGCCGTGACGGTCCCGGCCGTATGGGCTCCGGCCGGACGGGAGACGCTGCCACCCTGGCCCGTACGCCCGGACAGCGCGGCCTGCACTACCTGCCCCGCCGGCGAGGACGGCGCGGGGCCGCCGTTCACCCCATCGCCGAGGCCGGTGCCGCCGCCGTCCACGGCGGGCATGGCAGGCAGGGCGGGCAGGGCAGGCATGGCGGGCACGGCCCCGACCGTATGCCCGCTGGCGTACACGGAGTTCCACGCCAGCACGTCGCGCAGATAGACATCCGCGGGGTTGTAGCTGAGGATGGCCCGGTTCAGCTGCTGCGGATCGCTGAGATCGCGGTTGTCGGCGCACAGATAGGCGGCCGCCGTCGTGGCGGCGTCGAAGATGTTGTTGGGATCGGCGTCGAGCGTGGGCCGAGTGGTGGTGCCCCAGCGTTTCCACGTGGAGGGGATGAACTGCATGGGCCCGACCGCCCGGTCCCAGGTGGTGTCGCCGTCGAACTTCCCCTGGTCGGAGTCGCGCAGCGCGGCGAACGGCCCGCCGTTCAGCACCGGCCCGAGAATCGGGGACGCCGTAAAGCCCTCACTGGTGAGGGCGCCGTTCCTCGCGTGGTTCGACTCGACCTGGCCGATCGCGGCGAGCAGCGTCCACGGCAGATGACAGCCGGGCGTCCGGACCGCCTGCTCGTCGGCGGCTCGCTGATATGCCTCGAATGCCAGCGCCGGGATGTCCGAGTGCGCGGCGTCCGCCGGCACGGTGACCGGGACCGCACCCGGCCGCAGTGCTTTGCCTTCCGTGTCCTCGTCGGCGGGGGTCTCCTTCGGCGCGGGCTCCGGATCGCCGAAGTCCGGGGCGGGCGGGGCGGGGGCGGGGCTGGGTTGTGCGCCGGCCGCGGGGGGATACGCCGAAACCGTCTTGGGCGGTGAGAACGACGTTGAGATGGCCCCCATGGCGCATGCCACCGCCGTCGAGATCAGAATGATGCGCCGGGCGCGGCGGCCACGGTCCTTCGAGGCCTTCGAGGCCGCGCGCTCACCAGAAGACGAATCGGTGTCGGACATGAAGAAATCCCTCCGCTCGTACGGTGTTTCCCGGCGATCCACTCACCGTGCTTGTCCCGCTGTTCTGCCTAGAGGTCTGGAATGTATGGATATGACTCGGTGAGTCCGACATTGAGGGCAAACCTCACTCAGTCGGACTGCCCTTGCCCACAGGGGATTTGGAGTTCGTCGCCGCCGCGGCCCACCTCTTCGACACGGCCCCGCTCCGGTCACCGCAGGCCACGCGTCATGTCCGTGCCGACGGGGCCTCTGTCTTGTAGAAGGCGCCGCGTCGACGGGGATCGTGCACCCGCTCGCGGTGGCCCGGGAAACGTGTGACACCGGGAAGGGAGGAGGCGGCCATGTACGGAGGCCCTGGCATCGGCAAGGGCATCGGAGGCGCTGTCGGGGGAGGTGGGGCACTTGCCGCGACCGGCCTGGGACAGACGGGGATCTTCGTCGTGCTGGCCGTCGTGCTGTTCGTCGTCGGCGCCCTGCTGCTGCGGTCCTCGTCGTTGAAGCACCGCAACAGACGCCCCTGAGCGTCAGAAAGCCGGGTGGGGGGGGGGGCGGGGGCCCCCCCCCCCCCCCGGGGGGGGGGGGCCCCCCCCCGGGGGGGGGGCGCCCCCCCCCCCGGGGGCCCGCGGGGCCCCACCCCCCACCCCAACGCCGCCACCCGCAA
>NZ_JBIALO010000029.1:92326-110185 GCF_042873595.1 Streptomyces sp. NPDC004629
TGGGGGGGGGGGGGGGTGGGGGGCGGGGGGCCCCGGGGGGGGGGCGCCCGCGGGGGGGCCCCCCCCGCCCCCCCCCCCCCCCGCCCCCCCCGGGGGGGGGGGGGGGGCCCCCGCCCCCCCCCCCACCCGGCTTTTGCGTTGTCACCCGGCCTGTGGCCGCTCCGGTGCCATCGCGTGCTCCCTGCGGTACAGCAGCCAGAAGCAGAGCGCGGCAAGCGGAATGCACAGGGCCGTCAGGAAGTCCGTGCAGATCAGGTGCTTGTTGAGGTCGGACGCTCCCTCAGTCATGATCACCATCCCGAACTGCAGCAGCAGGGTGATCACCAGACAGACCGACAGCCGGCCCACGGCGCGTGCCGACTGCCGGGCCCAGGTCCGGCTGGCGAGTACGGCCCCGAGCACGATCGTTCCGAGCCACAACAGCGGAATCAGCGCCGGCACCGTCCGGAAGCCCTCGAAGATCTTGGTCACCACCGCGATCCGCCGCTCCTTGGCGAACGGCTGATGACCGGAGTCGGCCGGATAGGAACCGATGTGATGGAGGGTCGGACTCGTCATGCCCTGGAGCCCGCGCGCCCCCATGCCGACCAGCCGACTGGGGTTCTTCAGGAAGTGCAGCATGATCTTGGCCGGCGTGACGTTCTGCTTGAAATCGTCCCAGTACGGCGTCCTGGCGGCCGAGTTGGTGTCGAAGATCACCGTGTTCATGGAGGTGACCAGCCGGGGATCGGCGCCCAGGGCCTTCAAGTCGCCCACCGGGTCCGGGCTGTGCGGCAGCATCTCCAGGAACACGGCGTCGTACCAGACGATTTGGTTGAGCCGCTTCGGCTGGGTTGCGGTGAATCCGACGGCGACCCCGCACAGCAGGACACACGCGATCAGCGCGGGCCAGCGCACGGCCAGCCAGCGCTTGAGCCGCTGCTGGGAGCTGTTGTCCGTGGCGGTGGCGGGGGCCGGCTTCTTGTTCTTGCGCCGCACACTCGGCAACCAGAGCAGCGCCAGCATGGCCACCGGCAGCACCGACAGCATCTGGGTCTTGGCCGTCATCGTGAACAGCACAGTGGCCGTGGTCAGCACCACTCCGCTCAGCGGTGCGACCGGGCTTCGCCACAACAGGAGCAGCGCCGGGCAGAGCAGCAGCAGGCCGACCATCCCGGCCACCTCGCTGTAGGGCGAGATGAACCAGCCCGCGAAGGCCGCATCGCACATGACCAGGCCGATGCCGCCGGTGGCCACGAGGCGCAACCACAGGGGGCCCGGCAGCAGCACGACGAGCAGGGCGATGATGGCGCCGAAGGCCAGCGAGAGCAGGAACCCGACCGCCCGCAGATCGAGCGCGCCGGGCAGACCGAGCAGCGGCGTCAGCGTCTTGGCGAGCCCCAGCACCAGCAGCTGTGAGGAGTAATACGGTTCGCCCGACTCCTTCACCCCGCACGCCTCACCGTAATAGGTGTGAGGCACCCAGGTCGGATAGACGTGGGCCGACGGTTCGGCGTTCCAGGGGTGGCTGCCCACCACGCCGAACATGCAGAGCAGCCGGTCGCCGTTTCCGTCGTCCCCCATCCCGACCACCCCGCCCAGCAGCAGGCGCAGCAGCATCACGGTCGTCCAGCCGAACCCCGCGGCCAGGGCCGCTGTGCGCACCGCCACGCGGCTGGGTTCACCGACCATGTGGAGGCGTACTGATGCCCTGCTCACGGCCGCGCGTGCGACAGTCGTGGTCATACCTGTCCCTTCGCCGACCCGCTGAGGGTGCCGACGATGGTCGCGCCCGCAGCAGCCGGACCGACACCGCACTTCACCGCTCTGACACCCTTCTCCCATTCGTCCTTGTTCGGCGTGATGGCCTTGATCGTGAGATCCGGTCTGCTGGCCAGCTTGGCCTGGAGGAACTCCTGCACGACCGGCTCGCACATGTCGGTGGCAACCTTCTGGGCGTCCTCGGGTTGCACCGTCGGAAGGAGGTCCTGCCAGGTGGCGACCTCCTCGCGGTCATGCGGCTGATCGCAGGTGACGTACTCACCGCCGAGTTCGCAGACGCGCACGGTCGAGGATTCCGGCTTCGTCAGCACATCGCGGAACGAGAAGGCCGCGAGGGGCCCGTTCTCCGCCTTCTGGACCGGAGGCACCAGGTCGCAGCGCAGGGTGCGCACGCCCTTCTCCCATTCCGCCCGGGTCGGCAGCCTCGGCCAGACCGAGAAGGACACGGTGTCCCGCGGCCCGGCACCCAGGTAGCTTCTGATCGCGTCGGCGTCGTAGCAGCGTCCCTGCGCGTAGGCGGCGATCTGCTCCGGGTCCGGCCGCTTCTTGTAGGTGGCGAACTGGCCGTCGACGGTGGTCACTTGGAAGGTCTCGGTGCGGTGCGGCCGATCGCAGGGCACCGGAGGCGCGATGTCGCTCGGCTGGATCATCTCCTGCTGTGTGCGGAAGGTGTGACAGGTGCCCACCGCCTGCATGACGGACGGCACCGCCGCCGCACCCGAGCTGCGCGGCCCGCATCCCGTCAGCAGCAGCCCGGCGACGCAGAGCAAGACTGAGCGTTTTCGCATGTCCCTCATGTCGTGTTGTCTCGCAGTCGTACGTGATGACGGAGCGTCAGGCCTCTTTGGCGATCGGCCCGACGACGATGACCTCGGCGTTGCGGCGGGTCTTGGCCCAGCCGACGCGCCCGCTCACCAGCCGTCCGAACGCGCGCCAGGCGATGACGTAGAAGAGATAGATCATCGAGGCATAGGCGATGCCCCAGCCGATGCACCGGAGCACTCCCTGTGAGGGCTCGCAGCGCCGGTGGTACAGATAGCCCCAGACCGCGAACTGGGCGATACCGAAGAGCAGGTAGAACGTGAACAGGACGGCCCCGCCCGCCTTCAGGAAGCTCATGGTCTCATCGGGGTACAGCACCAGGTTGTTCAGGAAGATCATGATCGGCAGCGGGTAGATCACCGTTCCCACGAGCCACAGCCAGGGCTGGATCAGGTAGTACGAGATCTCGATGACACCGGCGTTGGACAGGTACGGCGAGCGCCACGTCTTGGTCAGGTAGCGCATGCACTGCATGGTGCCCTGGCACCAACGGGTCCGCTGCGTCACGAAGCGGGGCAGGCTGTGCAGGGCCTCCTGGTCCACCCACGCCTCGGTGGCGTAGCCGGTGCGGTGGCCGGCCAGCATGATGTGCAGGCCGAGTTCGAAGTCCTCCAGCAGCGAGCCGCGCCAGGGCGCCCGCTCGCCGTCCGCCAGCTCGTCCAGTGCGCTCATCCGGCTGAACTGGCCGTTCCCGCCCATGCACACGCTCTTGGTGGTGCGCCGGGACGTCTGGATGGCCGAGATGGCCGCCCGGAACTCGATGTCCTGCAACCGGACGAGCGTGCGGCCGAACCAGTTCTGCATCCGGGTCCCGCCCGGCAGCGGCTCGCGTACGTCCCTGTTGACCATGCGGACCTCGATCTGCACGGCGCCCATCTGCGGATCACCGAACAGGCTCGGTCCCGCGCACACGTCGAGCACGTTGAGGGACGGGCGCGCGTCCGCGTCGAAGACGGCCACGACCACCGAGGACCGGTCGGTGCCGGCCGGCAGCCAGTCGTCGAGTGCCCGGTAGGCGGCGTTGAGCGCATGGCTCTTGCCCGTACGGGCCTCCGGGCGGCGCCGCTGCACCAGGTGCACGAACGGCGAACGCGCCGCGTGGTCGCGGGCGATGGCCGCCGTCGAATCGTCGGAGTCGTCGTCGATGACCCACAGGTGCACGGTGGGGTAGTGCTCGCGCATATAGCGGAGAGTGTCGCCGATCACGCTCTCCTCGTCCCGGCACGGGATGAAGAAGTGCCAGGCGAAGTCCTCGCCGCGGCCCGGCTGTTGGGGCTTGGACCGCAGAAAGGCGATGACCAGCAGGATCACATAGAGGGTGAAGACCCCGTTGATGATGAGCGCGAGCGCCATCGCCAGGCCGACGAAGCCGCTCTCCTGGAACTGGTTCATCCACTCACTCCGTTCAGCGGGGTACGCGGTTCCGCGCGCCGCATCGCCACCAGCAGCAGGACGGTCACCGAGACCGCCACACCCACCAGGCTGACGATGGAGCCGATCACGGTGTGCGCCCAACCGAAGCCCTCGTAGCCCCACTTCTGGGAGAACAAGGCGATCAGACCGAACCGCAACTGGTTCGTCAGGATGAGCAGGGCGGCACCGATGGCGGTCCCCGCCAGAATGCGCGCGACGGGGGCGCGACGGCTGAGCATGAATCCGGCGCCGACCAGGAGCAGCGGGATGATCAGCATCGCCGAACTGCAGCCCGCCGTGATCCTCAGGCCCATCGCGTGCTGAGTACCGAGCCCGAAGAAGGTCACCGCCTGGTCCCAGCTCAAAGCGGTGTTCCCGGTGGTGACAAGACCGACGACGTGCTCGCCGAGGGCGGCCTCCACCGAGCGGAACCACTCGTTGAAGGCGTAGAGCGCGCCGGCGGTCAGGAGCAGGGCTGCGGCCAGCCCGAGCCGGAGATAAGAAGGCTGTGCCGGTCTTGCCGCTCCGAGACCGAGGGCCTGCACCGATGGCCGCTTTCCCAGGGAAAGCACGCTCACCCGTGGTCCGGAGCGACGCGATGTCGGATTCGGGTGCACAGTCGGGCCTTTCTGACATGGCGACGCCCACTGCCCGGACGCCTCTCACGCACGAAAGGAGGTGTGGGAGGGCGAAGGATGACGCCATGGCGGTGGATTCGGCCCCACCCACTCGG
This sequence comes from Streptomyces sp. NPDC004629, assembly GCF_042873595.1. NCBI lineage: Bacteria > Bacillati > Actinomycetota > Actinomycetes > Kitasatosporales > Streptomycetaceae > Streptomyces > Streptomyces sp. NPDC004629. The sequence goes on from NZ_JBIALO010000029.1 coordinate 97,056, forward strand.
CGGAATCCGCAGCCGTGTTCCCGCGGGGCGTGCGGGAAGAGGGCAGCCGAATCGGCCGCGGGCACCCCTTGTCACCTGCGGCGTTCCCGTTGTTCCGGTGTTCCCGGTCATCATCAGCAGGGACGTGTCGGTGCGGTGCGCTTCGGGGTTCCGGGGGGCATGACAGGGGGCTCGGCCGGCTAGCGGAGGAAGAGTCGATAGCCCCTGCGCGTGGCGGGAAAGACATTGTGGGTGAATTCCCCTTCGACGTTCCCCCGGTGCTCGAATTCGACCGCGATAAACGTCTCGTACTTTCCTGGCGCTCCACCGACCGCCCGGGCGGCACCGATCAGGGCGCTTTTTCGCCAGACCAGCTGAGTGAAGTGGCCGGCTCTCGGATTGAAGCCCGGGTTGTCGAAATCGTATTCCGGCGCCTCGGTGTACCACTGATCGACGGCCTCACGGGCGTCGGCGGCCCCCGAGCGTCGCTGACTACTGCTGCCCCAGTAGAGAACTTCGCTCGTCCTCAGGCCGAATCCCCTGTCGCCGCCGGGTCCGCCGGCCCGGGAAACCTCCCGCACCCTCGATTGCGCGTAACGGGTCAGTCCGTCATGCAGCCGCACGGGTGGCGCGTGATGCCTGGCCCGCACCGAATTGACGGCACGCAGCATCCCCCTGAGGAACGCGTCGGTCGTCGAATCACAGAAGTTCTCCAGAGGACGAACAGCGGTCACGGCACCCTCGATCGTGGCCCCGAGTGGACGGGCGGGCATGGACATGCGCATCGGATGATTCCAGTCCAGGTGTGGATGCGTATACGTGTACCGCGCGGAGCCCTGGAGCAGGGCCCGCACGGAGGCAGATTCCCTCGCACGGGTGGTGTACCGGGCAGCATGACCGCATGGTGCCGCGGTTGTGTCGGATCCGCTCTCCGAGGGGGGTAACCTCTCTCGGGTCCGCCTCCGGTACTGGTCGTGCAGAAGGAAGCGGGCGCCCCGGCAGTACGGCAGTGAATTGATCGGAATCTGCTAATGTCGGCTCGGCCGATTGCACAGAGAACCAGCCCCCAGGTCTCTTTTGCGACGGCCATGGAACTGCTTGTATACGAGCAGTTCCCGCGGCCATTTCGATGAACATGGCCCGCATTGACGAGGCGCCCTCAAAAGGGTCGGCTCGTCACATTCGGCAAACCCGTGTGTGCGTCGCCGTTGTTCGGCGTGCACACGGGTTTGCGGCCTGGTGCCCCTCACCCGTCTCCCTTCCGGGTGAGGGGCCCTCCCTCTGCCGGGCGCGACGAGAAAACGGAGCCCCGTCCCACCGTTCAGCGTGGCTCTGCCCCGTACGTCAATCTCACGGTCTGGATCTCCCCCGACTGCGGCTGCTGGGCGAAGTGCGGTTTTCCCCTTGCCGGGTGTGACGAGAGGGCCGATCCTGTCCTGCCGTTCAGCGTGGCTCTGCCCCGTACGTCAACCTCACGGTCTGGATCTCCCCCGACTGCGGCTGCTGGGTGGAGTGCGGTTTTTCCCTTGCCGGGTGTGACGAGAGGGCCGATCCTGTCCCGCTGTTCAGCGTGGCCCTGCTCCACTGCGTCGGCTTCACGGTCCGGGTCTTCCTCGACTGCGGCTGCTGGGTGGAGGGCACTTCAGCCGGTGTGCCGCGTCATCTGCCGGAGCCGTAGAGCGCGAGCAGTCGGGCGGCCTGGGTGGTACGGGTGTGGCATCGAAAGGCGCGTCTGGCGGCCTCGGAATGAATACGGCGGTCAACCGGCGAATCGAGCAGACGCAGAACCGTGTCGGCCAGGATCTCCGGAGTAGGGGCCAGCCCGGGAAGCCGGAGCGCCCTGAGCGCCGGGATCGAGCGGGCCACGACGGGCAGGCCGGCCACCGCCGCCTGGAGCAGGGTGTCATGGCTTCCCTCCCAGGCCGCGGTGTGCACATACACATCGGCCGTCCGCAGCAGGCGAAGCGCGTTCCTGCGCGGCAGCCGCCCCGTGACACAGATCCCCGCACTCTCCAGAAGACGGCGGTAGCGCGCTTCCCCGTCGCCGATCCAGATCCATGCGGTGTCCGAGTCGGCCGCGGCCGCCGCACGCGCGAAGAAGGCAGGATCCCGTTGCGGGCTCAGCGGGCCCATGGCGACCGCCGTCGCCCCCGCGGCCACGGGAGGCGGCATGTCCGCGGGGTCGAGCACATTGCCGTGCGGTACCCGGGGCACATGGACGATCCGTCCCGTGGGCTGGAGGCACGCCGCCAACTGCCCCTCCCGAGGAGTGCCCACGGCCACCACGTCGGTACGCGGCGCGAGCAGGTATTCGCAGGCGAGGGCGAGGAACCGTGCCGCGGCACGCAGATCCTGGCGCTCGAAGGCATAACAGTGCGGGCTGTAGACGATGGCATCCGTCGGGATGCTGGGCGAAAGGCGCACATACACCCCCGCGCCGAACGAGTGCGCGTGCACCCGATCGGGTCTGACCTCGGCGTAGGCATCGCCGATGGCGCGCAGCCGGGCCCGGTACCCGCTGGGCAGGGCGGCGATCCTGGCCCCGTGCATCCCACGGGGAATTCCAGCAGGCCCGAACGGTTCTGTGACGAGTACCCAGTGCTCCAGATGACGGGCCGCGGAAAGATACTCGCCCAGCGCGGAAAAGGCGTTCCGGGCGCGTGATTCGACGACGTGCAGAATACGGCCGGGGGCACCGATGGCCGGGCCTGGGACATGAGCCGTGCGCGGGTGGGCGAAAGTCGAGGACATATTTCTCACCGAGAGGAATCTGGGAGCGGTGACGTCCTGGCTCACACATCCGTGCAGCAACAGTTGGGCAAGGACCGTCCGCAGGGAACGAATTGTCAGGTGAATTGAAGATCCACCCATATCACATAGGTTGATCGTCAATGCGCGAGCGCGGTCCGTGGCGTCCCCTTCCTACGCGCATGGGCGCAGGTCCCGAGCGTGCCGACGAGGAACTGCACGGACGGCTCCACGGTGTACAGGACGGAAGATCGGCCCCGGCGGGGGATCGTCTCCCCTGATGCGCCGTCGCGGTCTCACCTCACCGGTGAGGAGCGCCCCGACCGGCCCTGACCCGACGACCCGCTCCGTGAGGGGCGACGAGGCCGGCTGTCCCGATGGGGCGGGGCCGGCGTCCGCCACAGCTTGCGTCCGGGCGGTTACCTCGTCGAGGACAAGGGCGAGGCGGGGGCCACGTGCCTGCGGGTCGGCACGGACGTGCCTTCACGGACGGCGTCACCTGTCTGGATAGCCGACCGTCATGCGGAAGAAGCCTGACGATCTGATACGTATACCCCTTCCGACAACGGAAGGGGTTCTTCAACCCGATAGGTGAGTAAGGCACATGAAGAAGTACTCAAGGCGGATGCTCGCCATCATGCTCACGGTGGGCGGTGCCGCAGGGGGTGCGCTCGGGCTGCTGGCCGCTCCGCAGGCCGCCGCGGCCGACGCGTCGGTCGATCTGTCCATCGCCAAGGCCGGTCCGGCACTGGGGAACGCGGGAGACCCGATCACCTACCAGATCGTCGTCACCAACTACGGCCCCAACGCCTCCTCCGGGTGGGTCGTCACCGACCAGATCCCCACGGGGCTGCTCAACCCGAGCGTCACCACCTCCGCCGCCAACTGCGGCCAGACCAACGGCACCATCTCCTGCCAGGGCGGTGCCCTGCCCGTGGGTTCCAGCGCCGTCATCTCCGTCACCGGCACCGCCGGCCCGACCGGATTCCGGATGACCAACACGGCGACCGTCGACGGTGTCGAGGCCGACCCCGACACCGACAACAACGTCTCCTCCGCCAACACCAACATCCTGGCGGTTCCCCTGGTCGACCCGGCGGTCGGGGCGGGCGTCGCCGCCGCCGCCGTGACCGGGGCCGGCGTCGTCCTCTACCGCCGTCGTCTCGGCGCCGGCACGCCGGCGATGTAACACCCGGCCACTGCCGGTTCTGCACCGGGGGCTTCGGGCTCCCGGGCTCAAGGGGTCAGGGCCCAGTGCCCTTCCCCGGCGGCCCGGAGCCCGGCACCGACCGCCACACGGGTGCCGGAGTCACGTCTCGCTGCGGGACGTACCCCGTTGACGGGGGACGAGCACGGCACCGGGGCGCGAAGAAGAGCGGGGCGACTCCGGCGAGGGCCGCGGCTGCGGCATGACCCGCTCGTCCGCCCCAGTGGCCCTTCTTCGCCTGGGCGCGACGGCATACATCAGGCAGAAGTACGCACAGAACGCGTTCAGGGAGAGCACGCAGAAGAGCAAGATGACCACAAGGACAGATTCCATGATCGTTGGTCACCCCCTGTCTCGGTAGAAGCGGCACTGCTGGTCGACGGTCGGATCAGGGGGGCGTCACTGGCAGGCGCAGCACGTGGTGTGCGCCGGGCTCGGGCATGCCCGCGCGGTGGCGGGGGGCGTCGGGCCCCATCGTCCGTCCATGAGGACCCCCTGGCCTGCTCGCATACGCACCGTCGGGGCCGCCTTGAGCCAGGCGGTGACGGAGTTTCTGCATCCCTCGTGCATCCGCACCCTGTGCAGCTCGTTGGGGCTGAACAGGCCGAGTTGCCGGTGTCCGTCGCTCGGCACGGGGATGGCGTGGGGTGTCAGCACGGGGCATCCGTAGGTGACGGTGAGAACGCTGCGGCCGGGTTCCGGTTCATGCGACCACACGTCCAGCAGCGGGCCGGCCATCGTCTGCCAACCGGATTCCTCCGCGATCTCGCGGACCACGCACTGTTCTGGTGATTCACCACGTTCGAGGCGCCCTCCAGGAAGCTCCCATTCATCGCGCTCGTTCAGCAGGAGAAGGACACGAAGATCAAGAGAAAGAGTCACTCCCCTGACGTACACGGAGTAGGCGGGCCGTGCGTGGGTCATAGTAGTCCTTCCGTGTCGCACCCGGCGCTTGCGGAAGCGCCTTCCAACTGAAACTGATGAATTTTCAGATGATAACTTTTGACGATCGGGTGGGCGTTTAAAAAGTCACGCCGTGTTCTCGCATCCAGATGGCCGGATCCACTGCCGAGCCGAATTCCTGGGTGACCCGCACTTCGAAATGAAGATGCGGCCCCGATGAATTACCGGTGTTACCAGAAAGCGCGATCGGATCACCCGGTCCGACGCTTTGTCCCACACTCACCCGGAGCACCGAGAGATGGGCGTACTGCGTGTAGTACCCGTTGTCGTGCCGGATGACGATGTTGTTGCCGAAGGCCCCGTCGCAGCCGGCCTCGACGACCACTCCGGCGCCCACGGCATGGACCGGTGTACCCACCGGGACGGCGAAGTCCTGTCCGGTGTGCCGATGCGCCCAGTGCGAGCCCGCCGCCCCGAACCCCGCCGAGAGCACATAGCTCTGAACAGGCAGCATCCACTGGTCGCGTGAGCGGACGGGAAGCAGGAGCGAGGACAGATCGCGGTGGACCGGCGCGGACCCGTCCCGACAGGGAGTGACCGCGCGCCGCGCTTGTGCCTCCTGCAGCGCGCGGGCCCGACGGAGCTTCGCCTGAATGTCCCGCTTGGCCGCCGCCTGCTGCTGTTGGAGCGTCCGCAGCAGACGCAGGCCGGCCACGGCCTTCTGCTGTGCCTCGGTGAGGTCCACCGTGTTCCTCTGCACACGCCGCAAGGAGGCCGTCAGACCATGATGGGCGCTGTGTACGAGGCTCAGATTCCGCAGCGCATCGCGGCGGGCGGACCTCGTCAGGGCCGCCAGCGTGTCGGGGAGCAGACCACCGCGGTACTGGATCCGGGCCAACTCGCCGACATCGGACCTGAGTTCGCGTAGATCGCTGCGCTGACGCGCGAGTTCGGCGCGGAGCAGCCGCACGGCCGTCGTCTGGGCCTGCGCGCTGCGGCGGTATGCCTCGTGCCGCTCGGCGGCACGTGCCGCCTCCTCGTACAGGCGGTGCAGCTGGAGTTGCGAAGTGGCCCCCGAGCCGTTCGCCGGGCCTGCCTCGTCATCCGCCCACGCGGCGGAGGCAGGCAGCGAGGACAGGCCGAGAGCCACCACCGTGAAGAGGAGGAATCCGCGAGAACGCCTAGTCAGCGTGAACCACACGTGGGCACCCGTTCCTTGTTCCGATCGGCGACGGCGGCAGCGGTCGGCCGCACGGCCGGCGTGCGCGGCCGGAAGCGGTGGCCCGGAGCCCTGCCCACCCCGTGCTGCCCGTTGGCGGAACGGAGGGGAATGCTTCGGTAGATCGTCTGCGGCTGACGGGGTACGTCGGATTCGCGGGCCAAGGATTCCCCTTGCACATCGGCAGTCCGTGTTCGTTCGGGCGGCAACGTCCTGGTCGGAGAAAACCGGGCCATGGCCTTCGGCGCACAGGATGACCGGTGATCCTGCTGAGGCGACGCCTTTCATATCGAGGAAGTCGGGACCGCCGCATGACGGCGTGCGAACGACGGCCCACCGGCGGCTGGTCCGTCTCCCCGTTCATGGTTCACGGACGCCTGCGGACCGGAATGGGGAATCCGCCGCTGAACGAGTGATACGACGTCACCCGCGTTGGCACTGTGGGCGAACAGGGCGCCGCGGCGTGAACTCCCGCTTGAGCACGGCGGCAAGGGTGGGACGATCCGATCTTCCTGGACCTGAAGGTAGCATCTTCCGCTGGGCGTACGGCGTGGATTCACCCCAGGAAGAAGCGAAGGCCATATAAAGGGGTGGCAATCCTCCGCAGCGATCATGGGAGACAAAGCCGTGATGACCTGGATCGGCGCCTCCTTGCTTCCCGGCTTGCGCGGCGCCCGTGGCCGTCCGTCCTCAGCGCAATGCTGGGGACCTTCCTGAGAGTTCGCAGTCAATGGCTCCTCCAGCAACGGGCGGCGTATCGATCCCGAACACGTTTTACGGCACCCCACGGATACGATCCGAGCAACGGATGACCTGAGCCGGTCCGACAATCCCCGTACCTACCCCCTGGGCCCGGACATAAGGAGCGGCATGTCACCACGCCGTCCGTCGTGCCTGAGCTGAGGACCCGCTCTGCTTATCGAGTCTCGGCGACTCTCAAGAAAATCGATGGGATTCATCGTGCGCCCGTGAACGCCCTCGGCGAATCCTCGTCCAGGAGCCGTCCTTGTCAAATTCAACCAGACATCGTACGCCGCCGGTCCGCCCTTCAGACCCTCAGGGCACCGACCCCGCGGCAACCGAGTTAAGTGACCAAGAGCTGGCTCAATTAGTGCGAGACGGCGATTCCGATGCCTTCGCGGAACTCTTCACCCGGCATCGCAGAGCCGCCACCCGACTGGCCGCGATGCACGCCGACGACGCCCACACCGCACAGGATTATGTGGCCGAGGCGTTCTCCCGTGTGCTGCAGGCACTGCGGTCCGGCGGGGGCCCGTCCAGCTCCTTTCGGAGCTATCTGCTCAAGGTCCTGCGCAACGTGGTGGCCGAATGGGGCAGGAACGCGGGCCGACAGGTGTATGTGCCGGACGTCAGCCTCTACGAGGTGGAGTGCGCGGCCTCGGCGGGATACGAAGCCCTCAAGAACTATGAGAACGGGCTGGCGGTAGAAGCGCTCGCCTCCCTCTCGGACCGGTGGAGAACCGTCCTCTGGTTCACCATCGTGCAGTCCCAGCAGCCCGCGGCGATCGCCAGCAGCATGGGCATCAGCCCGAACAGCGTCGCGGCCCTGGCCTACCGGGCGAAGGAGGGCCTGCGGCAGGCATATCTCACGGTTCATCTCGGCCAGCGGAGATATCACGGTCAGTGCTCTGGCTATGTGCGAAGGCTTGCCGCGTATTCCCGTGGACGCCTCAGTGAGTGCGCATCCGAAGAGATGGCACTGCATGTCGAGGAATGCGGCGCATGCAGCCGTCTGTATCAGGAGATCGACGAACTCAACAGCCTCTTCCGTGCCTAGAAGTGCCTCGCTCCGTATGGGGCGCGCCAACCATCCCGGTCTGTATTGGAGCCAATGACCCATGAACGAGACAAACGACATCGCGGTGGTGCTGGGCACGCGTCCGGAGATCATCAAGCTGGCCGGAGTGATCCGCGGTCTCGGACCACGTGCCTCGATCTTCTACACCGGGCAGCACTACGACAGGGAACTCTCCGACAGTTTCTTCCACGCGTTCAAACTCCCCGAGCCGCATGTGCGTCTCACCGGGGTCAGCGCCGCCCACCGCAGTGTGCAGATCGCACGTGCCACCCAGCAACTCGCCGAGCATTTCCGGCAGTTGCCACCGAAGGTGGTCATCGTACAGGGCGACACCAACGCGACATCCGCGGGCGCGCAGGCCGCGAACTACTGCGGAATCCCCGTCCTGCACGTGGAAGCGGGCCTCCGGTCCAATGACCGGACCATGCCGGAGGAGATCAACCGGCGTCTGGTGTCCGTCCTGGCCGACGTGCACTGCGCCCCCACGTCATGGAATGCCGCGAACCTTGTCTCCGAAGGAATCCCGCTGCACAGGATCAGGGTGACGGGCAACACCATCGTGGAGGCCACCCGCGAATCCATGCCGGGACCACTGGAGACCCGTGAATTACTCGACCGATATGGCCTCAGGGAGAACGAGTTCATTATCGCGACGATTCACCGTCCGGAGAACACGGATTCCCCGGAACGACTCTCCGAAATCATCGACGCGCTTGCCGATGCGCCGATTCCCGTGGTTTTCCCGGTGCATCCGAGGACGGTCAGCAGCGCCCACTCCTACGGTCTGGCCGGCACGCTGTCGCGACTGCGCTGCATTTCCCCGCTCGACCATTCCGCCTTCCTCTCGCTGGCCAGCAGCGCGCGCTTGCTGATCTCCGACTCGGGCGGGATCCAGGAGGAGTGCACGATCATCAAGAAGCCGCTGATCGTGGTCAGGAAGAACACGGAGCGGCCCGAATCGATCGCGGCCGGCTTCGCCGTGCGCGTGCGTCACAAGGAGGAGATCTCCGAGGAGATCACTCGTATCCTGCTCAACCCCGACCTGGTGAGCGCGCTGGCCGGCCGGCCGTGTCCCTTCGGCGACGGCAAGGCCAGTGAGCGCATCGCGGAGATCGCCCTGGCCATGGCCGGCAGGACGGCTCTTCCGTACAGCGAGGCGGGCGACGAGTTCTCCAGCACCCCCGAACCGATCGGGCCACAAGGAGGTGCCGTGGGACGAGCGTTGCGTCGTTCCCCTGTCCAACAGGGCTCCATCGGCCAGTAACACGCCCCGGAGCCTCCAGGGGCATCAGGTGGCCGATGCGTATCCGCGGAACGCTCGTCGCGGCGCACCGGCCGACCTGCCCTGCTGACCCCGGTGAAGAGCAGCAGGGCAGGCCGCACCCGTCCGTCGCGGCCGCACGCAGCCACTCGTGCCGCCGCTGTCCGGCCGGATCCGGCGGGGCGGGCCCCGCCGGTACCGTCGGCGTTACCGACGGGAGCTTCGGCGGCGATACACGATGGCCCCGCCCGCCAGCAGCGCGGCGACGGCGCCGCCGGCAGTGAGCATCACATCGGTGCCGGTGCTGGCCATCCCGCCCGTTTTGACGGGCGCCGCGGCCGTCGGAGTGGCCGGGTCGTCACCCGGTGACAGCGGCGCCGTCGGGGTGGTGCCGGTGGAGGTCCCGGGAAGGTCCGCGGACTCGGCGGGCACCGTCGCCGGGTCGGCCGGATCGCTGCCGGCCGGCACGGACGCCGGGACGGTCGTGACCGTCGAGACGGTGGCAGTGGTCGGGACACGCGTCGGCGACAGCGGGGCCGCCGGGGCGGTGACCGGCCCACGATCCGAGGGCCCGGGCCCTGCCGGGGCGGCGGGGACGGCAGGCGTCGAGGACTCCGACCCCGCGGGAGGCACAGGCTGCTGAGGCACCGTGGGGGAAGAAGGCGACGAGGGCGAAGAGGACGGCGGGGTCGAGGGCGTCGCGGGGCCCTGCTCCGGCGTCTGGGGTCCCGTCGGAGCGCCGGGAGACGAGGTCGTCTGGCCGGCCGGACCGCCGTCCGAGGACGGGGGCGGCGTCGTCGGCGTGGTGCCGGTCGCGGGAGTTGAGATCGCCGGCACCGAGAGGGACACGGGCGGCAGGTTCACGGCCGGGATGGTGGGCGTGAGGATCCCCGAGGGGGGCTGCGTCGTGGGACCGGCCGGGTACAGGGGCACGCCGGGGATGGGCGGCAGGTTCACGGCCGGGATGGTGGGCGTGAGGATCCCTGAAGGGGGCTGCGTCGTGGGACCGGCCGGGTACAGGGGTACGCCGGGGATGGGCGGCAGGTTCACGGCCGGGATGGTGGGCGTGAGGATCCCTGAAGGGGGCTGCGTCGTGGGACCGGCCGGGTACAGGGGCACCCCGGGGACGGACGGCAGCGTGATCGGCCCCGTGGGCAGGGAGACGGGCGGAGTGGCAGGCCCGCGATCCGAGGGCGGTGTGACCCCCGGACCGGCCGGCCCGCGATCCGGCGTCTCGCCGGGTCCGTCGGTCTGGGGCCGGGAGGTCGACGGACCCTCGCCGTCCGGGGTGTTGGCGCAGGGGGTGCCGGGGGTGGCCGGGGTGAGCGCCTGGATGGCGTTGCCGCACACGTCGATGGGCAGGTCGACCGTTGTGTTGACGGTGTTGCCGGACAGCACGGGGGGTGTGCCTGGGGTGGTTGCCGGTTCGGCGCGGTTGGGCGTGGTGGTCGGTCCGTTGGGGGCCGGGTTGGCGGGGGCGGGTGCCGGGTTGTCGGCTGTGGTGGGGGTGCAGGAGGTGCCGGGGGCCGCTGGGGTGAGCGCCTGGACGGTGTTGCCGCATACGTCGACCGGCAGGTTCACCGTTGTGTTGACGGTGTTGCCGGACAGTACGGAGGGTGTGTCCGTGGTGGTTGCCGGTTCGGCGCGGTTGCCCGACGTGGTCGGTCCGTTGGGTGCGGGCTCTGCCGGGGTGGGTGCCGGGTTGTCGGCCGTCGTGGGGGCGCAGGGGGTGCCGGGGGTGGCCGGGGTGAGGGCTTGGATGGTGTTGCCGCATACGTCGACCGGCAGGTCCACCGTTGCGTTGACGGTGTTGCCGGACAGCACCTGGGGCGGGCGTGCGGTGCTGTCCGCTGTGGTGTGGTCGGGGGTCGTGGCGGGGGCCTGGGGTCGGGCGGTGGATGAGGTGTCGCCGTCGGGAGTGTGGTCGGGCAGGGCAGGTGTGTTCGGTTCACCGGCCGTCGTGGGGGCGCAGGAGGTGCCGGGGACCGCCGGGGCGAGCGCCTGGATGGTGTTGCCGCACACGTCGACCGGCAGGTCCACCGACACCTGGACGGTGTTGCCCGACAGCGCATCGGGCACGTCCAGCGTGATCCCTTGCACCTGGGGGGCGGCGTACGCGTCGGAGCCGCCCACCAGGACGCTCGTCGCGGCGGCGGCCAGGACCATGCCCTTGCTCAGGGTTTGTCGCACTCTCGTTGTCTTCCTGTTCGAAGAAGGGGTCAGCCGTCCTCGGCCCCGGGACCGGGGAGGAGGGGCCAAGCGCTGTCGCGGCGGCCATGGACCGTGACGGCACGAGCCGAACGAGGACGGCATGAACGCCTCGCACCATGGCCTGCGGCTTATAAACGAGAGAGGTACCGGTGAAGAAACCATGGATCGTGGATCGCCGGAGAATTCATCCTTAATGCCCGCTGATCCGTCGAGCGGCCCATGGAGCAGGGCATCCACGGTACCCACCATCAGCCGATGGGAATTTCTTCGGTAAGTCACTCAATACCTTGCGGATGATTCCCATATCGGCCGTGCCGAATGCCGGGGCATCTCAAACGCCGCGAACGCCGGAAGTGAGAGCGGCCGCGTCGGACGCCTGACTCGGCGGCAGCTCCGGTGTCCACCCCGTCTCGCCGAGCAGCAGTGTCCGTACGACGCGTTCGGCGGCCCGTCCGTCGTCGAACTCGCAGAAGCGGGAGCGGAATCGGTCCCGGAGCCGGGCCGATTCGGCGTCCCGCCAGCGTCCGGAGGCGAACAGTGCGGCCAGCTCCTCGTAGGAGTGTGAGACATGGCCGGGTGCTTCGGTGGTGATGTCGAAGTAGGCGCCGCGGCTTGCGGTGTAGGCGGGCCAGTCGTCGGCGTGGACGATGATCGGCCGGTCGAGGTTGGCGTAGTCGAACATCAGGGCGGAGTAGTCGGTGACCAGTGCGTCGGCGGCGAGCATCACGTCCTCGGCGTGTGGCTCGTCCGTGGCGTCGACGACCACCCCGCGCCGGTGCAGTTCGGTGAGGCCGAGCCCGCGCGTGGGGCCGGTGGCGAGCGAGGGGTGCAGTCGGACGACGAGGGTGTGGTCGTCGCCCAGGTCGGCGGCGAACCGGGCGAGGTCGATGCGGTCGATGTGGCCGCCGCGGCGGTAGTCGCGGCGGGTGGGTGCGTAGAGCACGATGCGGTGGTGGGCGGGGATGCCGTGTCGTGTGCGGAAGGCGGTTGCGGCCGGGGTGTCGGTGTGGTCGAGGGCGGCCTGGACGAGGATGTCGTTGCGTGGGCTGCCGGTGCGTGCCGAGGCGAAGTGGCAGGGGTAGGCCCGCTCCCACACCAGCTCGGAGTGGCGGTTGGCGACCAGGCTGTGGTCCCAGCGGTCGGCCCGGCGCAGCATCTGCGGCACGCTGAAGCCGTGCCGGGCGCCGGGCTTGCCGAGCAGGTCGGCGCCCATGTACTTGAGCGGGGTGCCCTGGTGGGTGTGGATGTGGACGCTGCCGGGCCGTTTGGCCAGCGTGCCGGGCCAGTTGACGTTGTTCACGAAGAAGCCGGCCCGAGCGACCACCCTGCGGTACTCGGGGGAGTTGAGCAGCACGTACTCGACATCCGCGGGCAGCTGCTTCGCCCGCGCCCGGCTGCGCACCACCCACACCCCGCGGATGTGCGGGGCGATCTCCCGCGCCTTGTAGTACACGGCGGCCGGGTCGCCGAGCACCCCGCGATGCGAGAACGCCGAGTACACGGCGAGCCCCGGATCCAGGGCCCGGTGCGTGGTCAGTGCCGACCAGGTCCGTCGGGTTTTCCGTGTGGCCGTCCGCCGTACCTGCCGCATCCCCCGCCCGAGACCACGCCCCGCCCGCAGGGCCCGCCGTTTGACCAGGTAGGCCGCGTAACCGCTCTCCAGCACCCGCAGCCCCGCCGGGACGGTCGCGCCCTCGGGTGTGTGCCGGTGGAACATCGTGGCGGTACGCCGGAAGAACTCGGCTTTGTCGGCGGGGGGCAGGCGGTCGGGTTTGGCGAGGAT
>NZ_JBIALO010000030.1:0-107663 GCF_042873595.1 Streptomyces sp. NPDC004629
GGCCAGCAACTCCTCCCGACCGGCACCCACCACCACCAACCGATGACCGAACACCGCCCGCGAACTCACCAACGACCACCCCACATCCACCGCACCCACCAACGGACGCCCCTCCCAGTGCTCCAACAACCGGAACGCCTGAGCCCGCACCGCCTCACCCGACCTGCCCGAGAGCACCAACGGCACCACACGCTCGACATCGGCTGCTTCCTCCCCGGCCACGGTTTCGACAGCGGGGGTTTCGACAGCCGAGGTTTCGTCCGTGTCGGCTTCGACCGGAGCCTCAAGGATCACGTGCGCGTTGGTCCCGCTCACGCCGAACGCCGACACCCCGGCCCGGCGGGAGCGGCCGGTCTCCGGCCACGGCATCGCCTCGGTGAGCAGCCGCACGTTGCCTTGGGACCAGTCGACCTTCGTCGACGGTTCGGCCACGTGCAAGGTTCTCGGCAGCACCCCGTGCCGCAACGCCAGCACCATCTTGATCACACCACCGACACCGGCCGCCGCCTGCGCGTGCCCGATGTTCGACTTCAACGACCCCAGCCACAACGGCCGCCCCTCGGGCCGGTCCTGACCATAGGTCGCCAGCACCGCCTGCGCCTCGATCGGATCACCCAGCCGCGTCCCGGTGCCATGCGCCTCCACCACATCCACATCCGAAGCAGAAAGCCCCGCCGCAGCCAACGCCTGCCGGATCACCCGCTGCTGCGACGGACCGTTCGGCGCCGTCAAACCGTTCGACGCACCATCCTGATTCACCGCACTCGACCGGAAAACCGCCAGCACCTCATGACCGTGCCGACGAGCATCCGACAACCGCTCCAGCACCACCACACCGACACCCTCGGCCCACCCGGTCCCATCGGCATCATCCGAGAACGACCGGCACCGGCCGTCCGCAGCCAGACCACCCTGCATCGTGAACCGGACGAACATGTCGGCCGACGCCATCACGGACACACCGCCGGCGAGGGCGAGCGAGCACTCGCCCGACCGCAGCGCCTGCGCCGCCAGGTGCATCGACACCAACGACGACGAACACGCCGTATCCACACTCACCGCCGGGCCCTCGAAGCCGAACGTGTACGCCACGCGCCCCGACATCACGCTTCCGGCCGCGCCGGTGAGCAGATGGCCTTGCAGTTGCTCCTCGGCTCGCGCGACCAGTTCGGCGTAGCCGGTCTGGTAGACGCCCGTGAACACACCGGTCTGGCTGCCGGCCAGCGACGTCGGGTCGATGCCCGCGCGTTCCAAGGCCTCCCACGACACCTCCAGCAACAGCCGCTGCTGCGGGTCGGTGGCCAGCGCCTCACGCGGGGAGATCCGGAAGAACGCCGCGTCGAACTCGCCGGCCTCTGGAAGGAAGCCGCCCTCGCCGGTCGCGGACGTCCCGGTGCCCGGGCCGCCGCTGCCCAGCAGCGAGTCCAGATCCCAGCCGCGGTCGGCCGGGAACGGCGTGATCCCGTCGGTCCCCTCGGCGACCAGCCGCCACAGGTCCTCCGGGCCCAAGACGCCGCCCGGGAACCGGCATGCCATGCCCACCAGCACGATCGGATCGTCGGCGACGGACGTGAGGGCCGGCACCACGGCAGCCTCGGCCGGTTGCGCGCCGAACTCGGCTGCCAGGTATCTCGCCACGTGGCCGACGGTCGGGTAGTCGAACACCAGGCTGGCCGCCAGGGCGACGCCGGTCCTGGCCTGCAGCAGATTACGCAGTTCGACCGCGGTCAGCGAGTCGAAGCCCAGCTCGCGGAACGGCTGCGCGATGTCGAACCGCTCGCCCGGGGCATGCCCCAGCACCGTCGCGGCGGACTCGCGGACCAGGTCGGCCAGCGCCTCCAGCCGGTCCACATCGGACAGTCCGGCCAGCCGTCGGCCCAGGCCGTCCCCGCCTCCGTCGGTGTTGTCCGCGACACGCCGCGCCGCGGACCCGGCCAGGGAACGCCACAGTGGCGTGATGTCCCGCTGGGCCCGCAGCGTAGCCATGTCCAGCCGGGTCGGCGCCAGCAGCGGACGGTCCGCGCGCAACGCCCGGTCGAACAGCTCCATGCCCTGCTCCGCCGACATCGGCGGGGTGGCCGAGCGCGCGATCCGCCGCCGGTCGGTGCCGGACAGGGAGCCCACCATGCCGACCTCCGTCGACCACGGTCCCCAGGCCAGCGAAACCCCCGGCTGCCCGTGGTGGCGGCGCTGCTGCATCAGCGCGTCGAGGAACGTGTTGCCCGCGGCGTAGTTGGCCTGGCCACCGCCGCCCAGCAGGCCGCCGAGCGACGAGAAAGCCACGAAGAACGACAGGTCCCGGGTGAGCGAGTGCAGGTTCCAGGCCGCGTCCACCTTCGGGGCGAGCACCCGGTCCAGCTGCTCGCGCGACAGCGACGCGAGCACACCGTCGTCGACAACGCCCGCGACGTGCACGACCCCGGTCACGGGGTGCTCCGGCGGCACCTCGGCGAGCACCTCGGCGAGCGCCTGCCGGTCGGTCGCGTCACAGGCCGACGCCACCACCGTGGCGCCGAGCGCGCCGAGCTGGGCCAGCAGTTCCTCAGCACCCGGGGCGGCCGCACCGCGCCGGCTGACCAGCAGGAGGTTCCGCGCGCCGTACTCGGTCACCAGGTGCCGCGCCGCCAGCGCGCCCAGCCCACCGGTGCCGCCGGTGACGACGACCGTGCCCTCGGGATCCAGCACCGGCGCCGGTTCGTCACCCGCGCCGGCCCGGGTCAGGCGCGCCGCGAGGAGCCGGCCGCCGCGCAGCGCCAGTTGTGGCTCACCCGCGGCCAGTACTTCACCGAGCACCGTCGCGTCGAGCCGGTCGGTGCGGGAGTCGGTGTCGAACAGTACGAACCGGCCCGGGTTCTCCGTCTGCGCCGACCGGACCAGGCCCCAGACAGCCGCCGCGGCCAGATCCGTGACCGGGTCACCGGGTGCGGTGGCGACCGCGCCCCGGGTCCACACGATCAGCGGCGAGCCCGCGGGATCCGCCGGCCACTGCTGCAGTTGCCGGAGAACCCCGGCGGTCAGCTCATGCGTGCTTTCCACCACCGACTCCGAGTCCCCGGACGCCCGCAGCACCACCGTGCCCGCCTCGGCAGCGGGCACGGGGTCCACGGACCCGACGACGGTCCAGCGACCCACCGGGGTGGCACTGCCAGGAGTCGGTACCCAGCTGATCTCAAGCAACGAACGGTCCCCGGTGTCCAGCACGGTGCCGACCGCGTCGAGCGGTCGCAGCGTCACGGAACCGATCGACAGCACGGGTGAGCCGGTCCAATCAGCGACCGCGAGCGACACCTCGTCCGGCCCTTGCGGAGTCAGTGCGACCCGGAGCCGGGCCGCACCGGAAGCGAGCAGATCCACGTCGCGGAACCCGGACCCCACCCCTTCCCTGCCCGCGAGCGTCCTTGCCTGCAGTGCCGCGTCCAGCAGCGCGGGGTGGAGCCCGAACGACTCCGCCGCACCACGGCCGGACTCGGGCAGCTCGACCTCCGCGAGGATCCGGTCGCCGTGGCGCCACGCCTTCGTCAGCCCCTGGAACATCGGGCCGTATTCGGCGGACTGCTCGTAGAACCGGGTCACGTCGATTTCCTCGGCTTCCGGCGCGGGCCAGGCGTGGCGCAGCGGGCCGAACGGGTCCGGACCGGCCGCGCGGACGGCCGTGCCCAGCCGACCGGTGACGTGGCGGGTCCACTCCTGCGCGCCGTCCACCCGCGCGTACAGGGCGAAGCTCCGCCGCGCGTCCTCGTCGGCCGCACCGACCAGGACCTGAACCTGTACGACTCCCGTGGCCGGCAGCACCAGCGGCGTCTCCAGCGCCAGCTCCTCGACCCGGTCGCAGCCCACGCTGTCGCCGGCGCGGATGGCCAGCTCGACACTGGCGGTGCCCGGGAAGACCGCGGTGCCGCCCACGGTGTGGGCGGCCAGCCACGGGTGCGTGCGCAGCGAAAGCCGGCTGGTGAACACGATCCCGTCGTCCGTGGGCGAAGGCACCACGGCGCCGAGCAACGGGTGCTCCGCCGGGCTCAGCCCGGCCCCGGTCACGTCGGCGACGCCGGCGACCGTGTCGGGCCAGAAGCGCCGGTGCTGGAACGCGTAGGTCGGCAGCGCCACCCGCACCGCGCCCCGGCCCGCGAACACCGCGGTCCAGTCCACCGCCACACCGTCCACGAACAGCCGCGCCACCGCGGACAGCACCGCCGACGCGTCGTCCTGCTCGCGGCGCAACACCGGCGCCACGACCGTGCCCGGCGCACAACTGTGGTACGCCGCACCGGAAAGCACACCGTCAGGCCCCAGTTCCACCAGCGCGGTCACGCCCTGGTCGGCGAGCAGGCGCACACCGTCGGCGAATCGCACCGTGCTGCGGACCTGGTCCGTCCAGTACCGCGGGGAGCACAGCTCTTCCGCGGACGCGATCTCACCGGTCAGGTTCGACACGATCGGGATCCGCGGCTGCCGGAACGCGACCGTCTCCAGAACCACGGCGAACTCCGCCAGCATCGGCTCCATCGCCGACGAGTGGAAAGCGTGCGACACCCGCAGCCGCGTCACCTCGACGCCGCGAGCGGACGCCACCTCGGCCACCCGGTCCACGTCGTCCCGCGGCCCCGAGACCACCACCGAGTCCGCCGTGTTCACGGCAGCGACCGACACGGTCTCCGGCAGGATCTCGCCGATTTCGGCCTCGGGCAGCGAAATCGCGGCCATCGCGCCGCCCGAAGGGAGCGCCTGCATCAGCCGGGCCCGCGCGGCCACCACCCGACACGCGTCACCCAGCGACCACACCCCGGCGACGTAAGCCGCCGTAATCTCACCGATCGAATGCCCCAGCAGATAGTCCGGGGTCATCCCGAACGCCCGCAGCACCTCGAACAACGCCACCTCGACCGCGAACAAGGCCGGCTGCGCCCACCCCGTCTCGTGGATCAACTCGGCGTCGTCGCCCCACATCACCTCACGCAACGGCCGGCTCAGCAACGGATCCAACTCCGCGAGAACCCCGTCCAGCGCGGCGGCGAACACCGGCGACTCCCCATAGAGCCCACGCGCCATCCCGACCCGCTGCGCGCCCTGCCCCGTGAACAACACCCCGAGCCGCGCGTCTGTCCCCGCGGCGTCCGAGACGGTCCCGGCGCCGGGCTCACCGGCCGCGAGCGCACGCAACCCGGTGACGAGCTCGTCCCGATCCGTTCCCGGCACCACGGCGCGGTGGTCGAACACCGCGCGGGAACCGGACAGCGACCACCCGATGTCGGCCGGTCGCAGCGACGGGTCCGCCTCCACGAAGTCCAGCAGCCGCGCGGCCTGCGCCCGCAGGGCCTCCTCCGTCCGGCCCGACAGCACCCACGGCACCGCGGCCGTGAGCACAGCGGGAGTTTCCGGGGCACCACGACGCTCGTCGTCGGCTGCCGCCTCAAGGATCACGTGGGCGTTCGTCCCGCTGACGCCGAACGAGGACACCCCGGCCCGGCGCGGGCGACCGTTCTCCGGCCACGGCATCGCCTCGGTCAGCAGCCGTACGTCGCCCTGCGTCCAGTCGATCTGCGTCGAGGGCTCGTCCGCGTGCAGGGTCTTGGGCAGAATCCCGTGGTGCAACGCGAGCACCATCTTGATCACACCGCCCACGCCCGCTGCGGCCTGGGTGTGCCCGATGTTCGACTTCAACGAGCCCAGCCACAGCGGCTGCCCGTCCACGCGGTCCCGGCCGTAGGTTGCCAGTACCGCCTGCGCCTCGATCGGATCACCCAGCTTCGTCCCGGTGCCGTGCGCCTCGACCACGTCCACGTCCGAAGCGGACAGACCGGCCGCGGCGAGGGCCTGCCGGATCACCCGCTGCTGAGACGGACCGTTCGGCGCCGTCAGACCGTTCGACGCACCGTCCTGATTCACGGCACTCGACCGCAGCACCGCCAGCACCTCATGACCGTTGCGGCGCGCGTCCGACATCCGCTCCAGCACCACCACACCGACACCCTCGGACCACCCGGTACCGTCGGCCGAGTCGGAGAAGGACCGGCACCGGCCGTCCTGCGACAGTCCGCCCTGCGCGGTGAACCAGACGAACGCGTCGGCGGTGGCCATCACCGTGACACCGCCGGCCAGCGCCAGCGAACACTCACCTGTCCGCAGGGCTTGCGCGGCCAGGTGCATCGCGACGAGCGACGACGAGCACGCGGTGTCCACACTCACCGCGGGGCCTTCCAGCCCCAGCGTGTAGGCCACCCGGCCGGAGATCACACTGGCCGCCCCACCCGTGATCTGGTGGCCCTGCAGGTGCTCACCACCGCGGGCGACCAGGTTGGCGTAGTTCGAGGAGTAGACGCCCGCGAACACCCCGGTCGAGCTGCCCGCCAGCGAGGTCGGATCGATTCCCGCCTGTTCCAGCGCCTCCCAGGACACTTCGAGCAGCAGCCGCTGCTGCGGATCGGTCGCCAGCGCCTCCCGCGGCGAGATCCGGAAGAACGCCGCATCGAACTCACCGGCCCCGTCGAGGAAACCACCGCGGCCGGTGGCCGAGGTCCCGGAGCCGGGCCCGTCGGTGCCCCGCAGTGTCTCCAGGTCCCAGCCGCGATCGTCGGGGAACGCGGTGATGCCGTCGATCCCGTCGGCCACGAGCCGCCAGAGACCATCCGGATCGGACACTCCGCCGGGGTACCGGCAGGCCATGCCTACCAGCACGACCGGATCATCGGCCACCGAGGCCGCCGCCACAGGCCGCGGCACGGCCCCGGCCGCCGGGGCCGGGGCCGCGTCCCCGAACTCCTCGGCCAGGTGCGCGGCGAGGCGGGTGACGGTCGGGTAGTCGAACACCAGGGTCGCCGGCAGCGTGGCGCCGACGCCTGCCTGCAACGTGTTGCGCAGGTCGACCGCCGTCACGGAGTCGAAACCCAGCTCGCGGAACGGCTGGTCCGTGCCGATCCGCTCACCCGACGGGTAGCCGAGCACCGTCGCGGCCGACTCGCGCACCAGCTCCACCAGCAGACGATCACGCTCCACGGCGGACAGTCCGGCGAGCCGCCGTGACAGTCCTTCCCTGCCACCGCGCGAGTTGTCGGCCGCACGCCGGACCGTGGTGCCCGCGAGCGAGCGCCACACCGCGGGCACCTCGGCCTGGGCCCGCAGCGCCGGCAGGTTCAGCCGGGTCAGCACGAGCGCCGGGTCCTGCGAGCCCAGTGCCCGGTCGAACAGGTCCATGCTCTGCTCCGTCGACAACCCGCGCTCGGAAGCCCAGGAACCCCAGGCCAGCGACAGACCGGGCAGCCCGTCTTGGCGGCGCTGCCGCGCCAGCCAGTCGGCGAACGCGGTCCCGGTGACTGCGTCGAGCGACGAGAACAGCACGAAGAACGCGAGATCGAGGTGCCGGGTCAGCTCGTGCAGATGCCAGGCGCCCTCGATCCGCGGCGCCAGCACCCTGTCGAACTCCTCCCGGGACAGCGTCTGCACCGCGCAGTCGTCGTCCACGTCCGCGGCGTGCACGACACCGGTCATCGGATGCTCCGGCGGCACGGACGCGAGCACGTCGGCCAGGGCCGCCCGATCGGTCACGTCGCACGCCACGACCGACACGGTGGCGCCACGCTCCGCCAGGTCCGCGACAACTGCCTCGGCCTCGGGCGTGGCAGGGCCGCGCCGGCCGACCAGCAGCAGGTGCCGGACACCGTACCCGGTGACGAGGTGCCGGGCGAGAGCACCACCGCGGCGGCCGGTGCCGCCCGTGATCACGACCGTCCCGTCGGGATCCAGCGCCGGCGGGGCTCCGGCGGCACCGCTGACCCGGGTCAGCCGGGCGGCGTGGAACTGCCCGGCGCGCAGGGCGAGGTACGGCTCGCCCGTGGCCAGCGCCAGGCCCAGTCCGGCGGCGTCCAGCTCGGTGTCGGCGTCGAGCAGGACGATCCGGCCCGGGTACTCGGCCTGCGCCGAGCGCACCAGACCGTGCACCGCGGCGGCGGCCGGATCGGTCACCGGTTCGTCCTGGCCGGTGCTCACAGCCCCGGTCGTCACCACGACCAACGGAACATCCGCCGAGCGCTCATCGGCCAGCCAGTCCTGTAGCCGGCCCAGCAACCGGCCCGCGACCTGGTGCGCGGAGTCGGCCACCGTGCCCGGGTCTGCGGACACCGGCAGCACTACCGCGGCAGGCGTCGGCTCGCCGTCGAGTGCCGAGAGCAGCGGATCATCAGGCCCGGCCAGGCGCCACTGGTCCACCGGGATCGCGGCGGTCGCGGGCACGGCGTTCCACCGCAGTTCGAGCAGCGCGCCGTCGCCGGTGCCCGCGCTCAGACCGCCGGCCGTCAGCGGCCGCATGATCAGGGAGCCGATCGACAGCACGGGAAGTCCGGTCGAGTCCGCGATCGCGAGGGCGGCCTCGTCCGGGCCGACACGGGTGAGCGCGACCCGCACCCGGGACGCGCCGGACGCTTGGAGCACCACGTCGGTGAAGCTGAACTGAAGTCCGTCCAGCCCGGCGAACGCCGAGGTCTGCAGCGCGGCGTCCAGCAACGCGGGGTGGATGGCGAACGAGTCCGCCAGGCCACGGCCGGCCTCGGGCAGCTCGATCTCGGCGAGAATCCGCTCGCCGGATCGCCACGCCCGGGTCAGCCCCTGGAACACCGGGCCATAGCCGAACCCGTCGTCACCGAGCCGCTCGTAGAAGCCCGCGGTGTCGAGCGGTATCGCCTCGCGCGGCGGCCAGGCCTGGGTGACCGGGTCGAACGCCGTCCCGGCGAGGACCTGACCGCCGGCGCCCAACTGGCCGGTGGCGTGCCGGATCCACTCCTCCTGCCCGTCGGGACGCGCGTACACGGCCACGTTCCGCCGCCGTGTCCCGGGATCGGCGTCGCCGACCACGACCTGCATCTGCACGCCGCCCTGCGCGGGCAGCACCAGCGGCGCCTCCAGGACCAGTTCCTCAAGCCGGTCGCAGCCCACGCTGTCGGCGGCGCGGACAGCCAGCTCGACGTACGCGGTCCCGGGCAGCACCGCGACGCCGCGCACTGTGTAGTCGGCGAGCCAGGGATGGGTGCGCAGGGACAGGCGGCTGGTGAACAGCACGCCGTCCGTCTGCGGCAGCGGCACCATCGCACCCAGCAACGGATGCTGCGCGGAGCTCAGACCGGCCGCGGTCACGTCGGCGGGCCCGGTGGCCGGTTCGGGCCAGAAGCGTTCGTGCTGGAACGCATACGTCGGCAACGCGACGCGCCTGGCGTCGCGACCGGCGAACACCGTCGCCCAGTCCACGCGGACGCCGTGCGCGTAGGCCTGCGCGAGCGCCAGCACCGTCCGGGGGAAACCACCTTCACCGCGGCGCAGGGTGCCCATCACGACGGCGCTTTCGCGACCGTCCACAATGTCCTGGACGGCGGGCACCAGCACCGTGTGCGGGCTGACTTCGAGCACCGTGCCCGGCCCCGTGTCCAGGGCGGCCGTGAGCGCGTCCTCGAACCGCACCGTGCTCCGCAGATTGCGGTACCAGTACCGCGCGTCCCACAACGCGGTGTCCGCCTGCTCGCCCGTCACGGACGAAAAGACCGGGATCGCCGCGGGCCGCGGCGTGATCGGCGCCAGGTCGGTCAGCAGCCGCTCCTCGATCCGCTCCACCAGCCGCGAATGCGACGCGTAGTCCACCGCGATCCCGCGCGCCTGGATCTCCCGCTCACGGCAGTCGGCCAGCAGCCGCTCCAGAGCGCCGGTTTCGCCCGCGACGACGGTCGACGCCGGCCCGTTGATCGCGGCCAGTGACACGTCCGGGTGCTCCGCGAGCAGATCGCGCACCTGTCCGGCCGGCATCGGCAGCGCGACCATCCCGCCACCGGTGAGCTGTTCGGCGATCGCGCGGCTGCGCAACGCCACCACCCGCGCCCCATCCGCCAACGACAGACCACCGGCCACACACCCCGCCGCGATCTCACCCTGCGAATGCCCCACCACCGCAGCCGGCTCCACACCGAACGACCGCCACACCGCAGCCAACGACACCATCACCGCCCACAACACCGGCTGCACCACATCCACCCGCCCCAACGCCACCTCATCACCCAACACCTCCTCCAACGACCAATCCACAAACGGCTCCAACGCCTCACCACAAGCACGCATCGACCGCGCAAACACCGGCGACTCGGCCAGCAACTCCCGCCCCATCCCCACCCACTGCGCACCCTGACCCGGAAACACGAACACCACGCCACCGCCGGAGCGGGCGACGCCACGGACCACGCCCGGCGCAGGCCGGCCGGCAGCCGCCGCACGCAGACCGGCCAGCAACTCCTCCCGGCCGGCGCCCACCACCACCAGCCGGTGGTCGAACACCTCTCGCGAGCCGAGCAACGACCAGGCCACGTCGACAGGACGCAGCGACGGATCGGCGCCGACGTGCTCCAGCAACCGGGACGCCTGCTCCCGGGCGGCCTCGGCCGACTTCCCGGACAGCACCCACGGCACGACACCGTCCCCAGTGGACAACTGTCGCGCCGGGACGCCGGGCTCTTCGGGCGGGGCTTCGAGAATCACGTGCGCATTGGTGCCACTGACCCCGAACGCGGACACGCCGGCCCGGCGCGGGCGGCCGGTCTCCGGCCACGCGACAGCATCGGTCAGCAACCGAACGTCGCCTCGCGCCCAGTCCACCTGGGCCGACGGTTCGTCCACGTGCAAGGTTTTCGGCAGCACCCCGTGCCGCAACGCCATCACCATCTTGATCACACCACCGACACCGGCCGCCGCCTGCGCGTGCCCGATGTTCGACTTCAACGACCCCAGCCACAACGGCCGGCCCTCGGGCCGGTCCTGACCATAGGTCGCCAGCACCGCCTCCGCCTCGATCGGATCACCCAGCCGCGTCCCGGTGCCATGCGCCTCCACCACATCCACATCCGAAGCGGAAAGCCCCGCCGCAGCCAACGCCTGCCGGATCACACGCTGCTGCGACGGACCGTTCGGCGCCGTCAAACCGTTCGACGCACCATCCTGATTCACCGCACTCGACCGCAGCACCGCCAGCACCTCATGACCGTGCCGACGAGCATCCGACAACCGCTCCAGCACCACCACACCGACACCCTCGGCCCACCCGGTCCCATCGGCCGCGTCCGCGAACGACTTGCAGCGGCCGTCCGCCGCCAGCGCACCCTGTGCGGTGAAGCCGACGAACGCTTCGGGCGTGGGCATCACCATGACCCCGCCCGCCAGCGCCAGCGAGCACTCTCCCGCCCGCAACGCCTGTGCGGCCAGGTGCATCGCCACCAACGACGACGAACACGCCGTGTCCACACTCACCGCCGGACCTTCCAGCCCCAGGGTGTAGGCCACCCGGCCGGAGATCACACTGCCCGCGCCACCGACGATCAGATGCCCCTGCGACTGCTCACCGGAGTGGGACGCCAGCTCGGTGTAGCCGGTCTGGTACGCGCCGACGAACACACCAGTGGGGCTGCCCGCCAGCGACGAGGGCGTGATCCCGGCCTGCTCCAGCGCTTCCCAAGAGGTTTCGAGCAGCAACCGCTGCTGCGGATCGGTCGCCAGCGCCTCACGCGGCGACATCCGGAAGAACGCCGCGTCGAAGTCGCCGACGCCGTCGAGGAAACCGCCTTCGCCGGCCGCCACGAGGGCGTTCGTCCCCAGCAACTCGTCCAGGTTCCAGCCACGATCGGCCGGGAACGGGGTGATGCCGTCGGTCTCGTCGATGACCAGCCGCCACAGGTCGTCCGGCCCCGACACCCCGCCCGGGAACCGGCACGCCATGCCGACCAGGACGACGGGGTCGTCGGTGAGCGAAACGAGCGCGGGCACCGTGGCCGCCTCCGCCGCGCGGGCCTCGTCGAACTCACCGGCCAGGTGTGCCGCGAGCCGGCTCACGGTCGGGTAGTCGAACACCAGGCCGGCGGGAAGACTCATCCCCGTACCGGCTTGCAGCAGGTTGCGCAGCTCGACCGCCATCAGCGAGTCGAAGCCCAGGTCCTTGAACGGCTGGTCCTCGTCGAGCCGCGTGCCGGCCGCGTGCCCCAGCACGACCGCCGCCGATTCGCCGACCAGGTCGAGCAACGCGGCCCGGCGTTGTTCCTCGGACAGGCCGACCAGCCGCGCCGCCGGCCTCTCGGAACTCGCGTCGTCCCGCTGCGAGCCGCCCAGGGCTTCGGCGACCTCGGCCAGATCCGACAGCAGGGCGCTCGGCCGGACCGTGGTGAACACCGGAGCGAACCGGCTCCAGTCGAGGTCGGCGACGACGACTGTCGCGTCGTCCTCGTGCAGCGCCCGTTGCAGCGCGGCGATCGCCAGCTCGGGCCGCATCGGCACGACACCCAGCAGGTCCAGGTCGTCCCGCTCGGCCGCGGCCAGGCCCAGCACCATGCCGGTCTCGCCCCACGAGCCCCAGGCGACCGATGTCGCCGTCCGGCTCCGCGCGCGGCGGTGCTGCGCGAGCGCGTCGAGGTAGGCGTTGCCCGCCGCGTACGCGGCCTGGCCGCCGCTGCCCCACGCCGCCGCCCCGGAGGAGAACAGCACGAACGCGTCGAGGTCCTGATCACCTGTGAGCTCGTCGAGATGACGTGCCCCGTCGGCCTTCACCCGCAGCTGACGCTCGAACCGTTCCGGGGTCGTCGCCGCGAGCGCCACATCGTCGTCCATGACCCCGGCGGCGTGCACCACTGTCCGCAAGGGCCATGCGTCCGGCAGGTCCGCGAGCACCGCGGTCAGCGCGGCACGGTCGGCCACATCGCAGGCCACCACGCTCACCCGCGCGCCCGCGGCCTCAAGTTCCCGCCGGATCTCGTCGGCGCCCTCGGCCGCCGGTCCACGCCGGCTCAGCAGCACGAGGTGTTCGGCGCCCCGCTCGACCAGCCACCGGGCGACCCGCGCGCCCAGGCCACCGGTGCCACCGGTGACCAGCGCCGTCCCGGACGTCGTCCACGACGGCAGACCGGCGGTCTTCGCCGGGGCGTGCACCAGCCGGCGGCCGTACCAGCCGGAGGAGCGAACCGCGATCTGGTCCTCGCCCGCGGTGTCCGACACGGCGGCGGCGAACCGGCGCGCGGTTCGAAGGTCCAGCGTTCCGGGCAGGTCCACCAGACCGCCCCACAGCTCGGGCTCCTCCAGCGCGGCGACCCGGCCGAGCCCCCAGAACGCGCCCTGCCCCGGAGCGGTCACGGGGTCATGGGGCCCGATCGACACGGCGCCCCGCGTCACCACCCACAGGCGGGCGGACAGACCAGTGTCGCGCAACGCCCCCAGCAGCAGGGTGGCCCACACCAGCCCGGTCGCCGTGTCCGGCTCGGGCGGCGCCGGTGACAGCACCCCGGCCACCGGGACGCCCGACCCGGCGGCGTCGCTCAGCTTCCCGGCGAGCGCCGCGCGATCGGGTCCACTGTGTTCGAGCACCCGCGTCCCGGCGCCGAGGGCGTCGACGATCTCCCGGGTCCCGGCGTCGTCACCGGCTCCAGCCGGTACCACGACCAGCCAGCGGCCGGGCGTCGCCGCCGTGGGAGCCAGCGGTTTCCAGCTCTCGCGGTATCGCCATCCGTCCGTTGTGGACTCTTCGCGGCGACGCGTGCGCCACGACGCCAGTGCCGGCAGCACCGAAGCGGCCTCGGCGCTGTCGAGGCCGAGCGCGTCCGCCAGCGTCTCGACGTCCTGCTGCTCCACCGATGTCCAGAGCTGCTCGTCGGCCGGGTCGCCGGACGCCCGGTACGCGACCGGAGACGGCTCCGGCCAGAACCGCTGCCGCTGGAAGGCGTAGGTCGGCAGCGGAACACGGGTGGCGCCACGGCCGGCGAACACCCCGGCCCAGTCCACGGACACACCCTGTGCGTACACCTGCCCGAGCGCCGAGAGCACGGTGCGCACATCGTCGTGCCCGCGCCGCAACATCGGCGCCACCACCGTTCCCGGAGCACAACTGTGCTGCGCCGGCCCCGACAGCACCGCGTCCGGGCCGAGCTCCACCAACGCCGTCACACCCTGCCCGGCCAGCGAGCGCACCCCGTCGGCGAACCGGACCGTGCCGCGCACCTGCCGGACCCAGTACTCCGGCGAGCACAGGTCCTCGGCGGCGGGTTCGCCGGTCAGGTTCGACACCACCGGGATCCGCGGCGGCCGGAACTCCACCGACTCCAGGACGTCGGCGAACTCCGCCAGCATCGGATCCATCAAGGACGAGTGGAACGCGTGCGACACCCGCAACCGCGTCACCTTGGCGCCGCGCCCGGCCGCGGCGTCCGTTACCCGCTCGACGGCATCCCGCGGACCGGAAAGCACCACCGAGTCCGCGGTGTTCACCGCCGCGATCGAGACCCCGTCGGGGAGCAGGTCCGCGACCTCGGCCTCGGAAAGCCCGACCGCGGCCATGGCCCCGCCCGCCGGCAACGCCTGCATCAGACGGGCCCGCGCCGCCACCACCCGGCAGGCGTCGGCCAGCGACCACACACCCGACACATACGCGGCGGTGATCTCCCCGATCGAATGCCCCAGCAGGTAGTCCGGAGTCACCCCGAATGCGCGCACCACCTCGAACAGGGCTGCTTCCACGGTGAACAAGGCCGGCTGCGCCCAGCCCGTCTCGTCGACCAGCTCCGGGTCCTCGCCCCACATGACCTCACGCAACGGTCGGTCCAACAGCGGATCCAGCTCTGCCAGAATCATGTCCACGGTGGACGCGAACACCGCGGACCGGTCGTAGAGGTCCCGTGCCATCCCGATCCGCTGCGCGCCCTGACCCGGGAACAGCACGCCCACCCGGGGATCGGGCCGGACCGTGTCCCGCACCACTCCCGGGGCCGGGCCACCGGCCGCGACCGCTCGCAGCCCGGCCACCAGCTCGTCCCGGTCCGCGCCTGCCAGCACGACGCGGTGGTCGAACGCCGACCGCGAATGGGCCAGCGACCAGCCGACATCCACCGCGTTCCGCGACGGGTCCGCTTCCACGAACTCCAGCAACCGGGCCGCCTGCGCCCGCAGCGCGTCCGCGGACTTCCCGGACAGCACCCACGGCACGCCGTCGGCCAGGACACTCGCGGCACCGGTCGCTGCAGGTTCGGCCGGGGAGCCGGCGGGGGCTTCGATGATGGCGTGCGCGTTCGTGCCGCTGATCCCGAACGAGGACACGCCGAACCGGCGCGGATGCCCGTTCTCCGGCCAGGGCATCGCCTCGGTCAGCAGCCGCACGTCGCCCTGGGACCAGTCGATCCGCGCCGAGGGCTCGTCGACGTGCAGGGTCCTGGGCAGCACGCCGTGCCGCATGGCCATGACCATCTTGATCACACCGCCCACACCGGCCGCGGCCTGTGTGTGCCCGATGTTCGACTTCAGCGACCCCAGCCACAACGGCCGGTCCCCGGGGCGATCCTGACCGTAGGTGGCCAGGATCGCCTCGGCCTCGATGGGGTCGCCGAGCCGGGTGCCGGTGCCGTGGGCCTCCACCACGTCGATGTCCGAAGCGGACATTCCCGCGGCGGCCAACGCCTGCCGGATCACCCGCTGCTGCGAGGGACCGTTCGGCGCCGTCAACCCGTTGGAGGCGCCGTCCTGGTTCACCGCGCTCGACCGCAGGACCGCCAGGACTTCGTGACCATGGCGACGGGCGTCCGACAACCGCTCCAGCACCACGAGCCCGACGCCCTCGGACCAGCCGGTGCCGTCGGCGGCGTCGGCGAACGGCTTGCAGCGGCCGTCGGCGGCCAGCCCGCCCTGCGCCGTGAACTCCACGAATCCCTCGGAGCCGGCCATCACGGTGACCCCGCCCGCCAGCGCCAGCGAGCACTCCCCCGCCCGCAACGCCTGCGCCGCCAGGTGCATCGCCACCAACGACGACGAACACGCGGTGTCCACGCTCACCGCCGGACCCTCCAGGCCCAGCGCGTAGGACACCCGGCCGGACAGCACACTGGCCAGGCTGCCCGTGAGCAGATGCCCCTGCAGGCGCTGGGCCGAACGGGAGAGCAGATCGCCGTAGCCGGACTGGTAGACGCCGGTGAAGACGCCGGTCCGACTGCCCGCCAGCGCGGCGGGGTCGATCCCCGCGTGTTCCAGCGCCTCCCAGGAAACTTCGAGCAGCAACCGCTGCTGCGGATCGGTCGCCAGCGCCTCCCGCGGCGACATGCCGAAGAACGCCGCGTCGAAGTCGCCGACCGCGTCGAGGAATCCGCCCTGCTCGGTGGCGGAGAGGCCAGGCCCGTCGGTGCCCCGCAGCGCGTCGAGGTCCCAGCCGCGGTCGGCGGGGAACGGCGTGATGGCGTCGGCTTCTTCCATGACCAGCTGCCACAGACCGGCCGGATCGGACACCCCGCCCGGGTAGCGGCAGGCCATCCCCACCAGGACGACGGGGTCGTCGGCCACGGGTGCCGGTACCACCGCCGGCCGCACCTCCGGCTCCGCGGCGGGGGCCTGCCCGAGCCTGCCGGACAGGTACTCCGCCAGCCGGGCCACGGTCGGGTAGTCGAACACGACACCGGTCGGCAGTGCGAGCCCCGTCCTCGCCCGCAGCAGGTTGCGCAGCTCGACCGAGGTCAGCGAGTCGAACCCGAGCCGCTTGAACGGCTGCGTGGTGCTGATCTCCGTGCCCGCGTCGTGTCGCAGCACGGCCGCCGCGGCCTCGCGCACCATGTCGACGAGCACCCGTCGGCACTCCGCACCGGACAGTCCCGCCAGCCGCGTGTTGTCCGTGGTGTTCTCGGCCGCGCGGCGCCGGGTGCCGCCGGCCAGGGACCGCCACACGGCCGGCACGTCCGCCTGACCGCGCAAGGCCCCCATGTTCAGCCGGGTCAGTCCCAGCACCGGCGCACCGGCGCGCAGCGACCGGTCGAACAGCGCGAGGCCTTGTGCCACCGGCAGCTCCGGCATGGCCGACTGCGCGATGCGTCGCAGGTCGGTGTCGGAGAGACTGCCGACAAGGCCGACCTCGGTCGTCCACGGACCCCAGGCCATCGACAGAGCCGGGAGTCCCGCGTCGTGGCGTTGCTGCATGAGCGCGTCCAGGAAGACGTTGGCCGCGGCGTAGTTGCCCTGCCCGCCGTTGCCGGTGAGGCCCGCGACGGACGAGAAGACCGCGAACAAGGACAGGTCGTGGTCGCGGGTCAGTTCGTGCAGATACCAGGCTGCGTCGGCCTTCGGGGCGAGCACCCGGTCGAGCTGCCGGCGCGACAGCGACCCGATCACCCCGTCGTCGAGCACCGCCGCGGTGTGCACGACACCCGTCACCGGGTGCTCCACGGGCACGGACGCCAGCGCGTCGGCCAGTGCTCGCCGGTCGGTCACGTCGCACGCCGAGACGTTCGTCTCGACGCCGAGCCGCGCCAGATCCGCCACCAGTTCGGTGGCGCCGGGTGCGTCCGGGCCGCGCCGGCTGAGCAGCAGCAGGTGCCGGACGCCGTGCTCGGTCGCCAGGTGCCGGGCGAAGAGACCACCCAGGCCACCCGTGCCGCCCGTGATCACGACCGTGCCGGCGCCGTCCAGGACCGGCCCCGCTTGGTCGGCCGGGCTCACTCGGGTCAGGCGAGCGGCGTGCAACCGACCGGCGCGCAATGCCAGTTGCGGTTCGTCCGCGGCCAGGATCCGGCCCAGCACGGCGGTGTCCGGTTCGGCGTCGGTGTCGACGAGGACGAACCGGCCAGGGTTCTCGGTCTGCGCCGATCGCATCAGGCCCCACACCGCCGCCGCCGCCGGATCGGTGACCGTGTCCCCCGGCCGGACGGCGATGGCGCCCGTGGTCGCCACGACCAGCGGCGTGGCGGCGAACCGCTCGTCGCTCAACCAGTGCTGCACCTGCTCCAGCACCCACCCTGTGACGTCGTGGACGGACTCCACGACCGCGTCCGGGTCACCGGTCACCGGCAGCACCACCACCGGCGGCGGCGGGCCCGCCGCCACGGCGTCCGCGATCGAACCGGGACGTTCGACCACCAGCCGGTCCGCCACCGCGACGGCGGTGCCGGTGATGCCCGGCCAGTCCAGCTTCACCAGTGCGCCGTCGCCGAGACCGGCGCTCACGCTCTGCGCGGTCGGCGGGCGCACGGTCAGCGACCCGATCGACATCACCGGAAGGCCGGCGGTGTCCGCGGCAGCCAGCGAAACCTCGTCCGGCCCGGTGCGGGTCAGTGCCACCCGCAGCCTCGACGCTCCCGAGGCCCGCAACACCACGTCCGTGAAGCCGGCCGGCAGCCCGTCCACTCCGGCAAGGCTTCCCGTCCGCACCACGGAATCGAGCAGCGCGGGGTGGATCCCGAACGACTCCGCGCCGGTGTCCGCGGGAAGCCCGACCTCGGCCAGGATCCGGTCGCCGTGGCGCCAGGCCCGGGTCAGGCCCTGGAACAGGGGGCCGTACGCGAACCCGGCCGCGTCCAGCCTGTCGAACAAGCCCGAGATATCCACCTCGGTCGCGCCGGGCACCGGCCAGGCCCCGGTCACGACGTCGAAGTCCGCGTCCGCGGAAACACCGGTACCGAGCACGCCGGTGGCATGCCGGGTCCACACCTCTTGTCCGTCAGGGCACGCGTACACCGCCACGCTCCGGCGGGAATCCGCGTCGGCGTCCGAGACCACCACCTGGACTCGTACGCCTCCTTCGGCGGGCACCACCAGCGAAGTGTCCAGGGTCAGCTCGTCCAACCGGTCACAGCCCACGCTGTCACCCGCCCGGACGGCCAGCTCCACATAGCCGGTGCCGGGGAACAGCACGGTGTCCCGCACGGTGTGTTCGGCCAGCCACGGGTGCGTCCGCAGCGAAAGCCGGCTCGTGAACAGCACGCCGTCCGTGTGCGGCAACGGCACCCTCGCACCGAGCAACGGGTGCTCGGCCGGGCTCAGGCCCGCGGCGGTGACATCGGTGGGCACCTCGGCGGTGTCGAACCAGAAACGCTTGCGCTGGAAGGCATACGTCGGCAGCGGCACGCGCTTCGTGCCGGCGCCGGCGAACACGGCGGCCCAGTCGGCGTCCACCCCCGCGGCCACCACCTCGGCGAGCGCGGCGACGAACCGGCCCCTGCCGCCGTCGTCGCGGCGCAACGTGCCGGCCACCACGATGCCCGGGTCCTGGTGCGCCTCCGCCACCTCGCCGATCGCGGTGGTCAGCACCGGGTGTGTCGAGACCTCGACGAAAACCCGGTGGCCCGACGCGATCAGCGCCTCCGTCGCGTCCTCAAAGCGAACCACGTCGCGCAGGTTGCGATACCAGTAGTCGGCGTCCACACGAGCGTGGTCGGCCCACTGCCCGTCCACAGTGGACATCCACGGCACCTCGCCCGGTCGCGCGGTGATGTCGGCCAGCTCCGCGCGCAGCCGTTCCTCGATGGCGTCGACGTGCCCGGAGTGCCCGGCGAAGTCCACCCCGGGCAGCCGCCAGCGATGGACCCGCGCTTTCGACAGCACCAGGCCGAACTCGCCCAGCGCCTCGGCGTCACCCGAGACCGACACCGAGGCCGGCCCGTTGACCGCCGCGATCCACAGCCGGCCCGCCCACGGCCGCAGGGCTTCGGTGACCCAGTCCACGCTCATGAGCACGGACAGCATCGCGCCGCGCCCGGCCAGCTCCTCGGTGATCATCCGGCTGCGCCGCGCGACGATCCGCGCCGCGTCTTCAAGGGTGAGGTACCCGCCGACAACCGCGGCCGCGAGCTCGCCCTGGGAATGCCCGACCACTGCGGAAGGCTCGACGCCCAAGGACCGCCACAGGGCCGCGAGCGACACCATCACGGCCCACGACACCGGCTGGAGCACGTCCACCCGCTCGAACCCGGGAGCGCCCTCGGTGCCACCGACCACCTCGGCCAGATCCCAGTCGACGTAAGGGGCCAGCGCGTCGGCGCACTCCCCAAGCCGCGCGGCGAACACCGGGGACGAGGCCATCAGGTCACGGCCCATCCCGGCCCACTGCGCGCCCTGGCCCGGGAAGACGAACACGGTCTTCACACGGCCGGGCCGCGCGATGCCCCGCGCCACGCCCGGCGCGGACTTGCCGGCCACCGCGTTCCTCAGGCCCGCCAACAACTCGTCCCGGCCCGAGCCCGACACCACGGCCCGGTGCTCGAACAGCGACCGGCAGCTGACCAGCGACCAGCCCACGTCGGCGGTGCGCAGGGCCGGGTCCGCCTCGACGAACTCCAGCAACCGGGCGGCCTGCGCCCGGACCGCCGCATCTGACTTCCCGGACAGCACCCACGGCACCGCAACGGAATCGGACGGCGCCTCGGGCGCCGCGTCCGGCACCGTTTTTTCGGGAGCCTCCAGGATCACGTGGGCGTTGGTGCCGCTGATGCCGAAGGAGGAGACCGCGGCCCGGTGCGGGCGGTCGTCGTCCGGCCAGGGGGTGGGGTCGGTGAGCAGCCGGACGGCCCCGGCCGACCAGTCGACGTGCGGGGTGGGCTCGTCGACGTGCAGGGTCTTCGGCAGCAGTCCGTGCCGCATCGCCTGGACCATCTTGATGATCCCGGCGACCCCGGCCGCGGCCTGCGTGTGCCCGAGGTTGGACTTCACCGAGCCCAGCCACAGCGGACGCTCCCGGTCCTGTCCGTAGGTCGCCAGGATCGTCTGGGCCTCGATCGGGTCCCCGAGGCTGGTGCCGGTGCCGTGGGCCTCCACCACGTCCACATCGGACGGTGCCAGGCCGGCGTCCGCCAGTGCCTGCCGGATCACCCGCTGCTGCGACGGACCGTTCGGCGCCGTCAGGCCGTTGGACGCCCCGTCCTGGTTGACCGCCGAACCCCGCACCACCGCCAGCACCTGATGCCCGTTGCGCCGAGCGTCCGACAACCGTTCCACCAGCAGCAGGCCCACGCCCTCGGCCAGACCGAAGCCGTCGGCGGCGGCCGAGAACGCCTTGCACCGGCCGTCGCCGGCCAGCCCGCCCTGCCGGGAGAACTCCACGAACATGCCGAGGTTCGGCATCACCGTGGCACCGCCGGCCACGGCCAGGTCGCACTGGCCCGCCCGCAGCGCCTGCACCGCCAGGTGCAGGGCTACCAGCGAGGAAGAGCAGGCGGTGTCGACGGTGACCGCCGGGCCCTCCAGGCCGAGGCTGTACGCGATGCGGCCGGAGTGCACGCTGCCGGTGGTGCCGGTGAACACATACCCACCGAAGCCGGTGTCGTCGCCCGTGCCGGGCCCGTACTCCAGCGTCATCGCGCCGATGAACACACCGGTTCGGCTGCCGCGCAACGTAGTCGGGTCGATGCCCGCGTGTTCGAACGTCTCCCACGACGTTTCCAGCAGCAGCCGCTGCTGGGGGTCCATCACGGTGGCCTCGCGGGGCGAGATGCCGAAGAAGTCGGCGTCGAACAGGTCCGCGTCGTGCACGAACCCGGCCTCGCGCTGGTAGTGGTGGCCCGTCCGGTCCATCTCGGGCGCGTACGTCCCGGTGACGTCCCAACCCCGGTTGGCGGGGAACGGCGTCAGCGCGTCGGCGCCGCTCGCGACGAGCTCCCACAGGCGGTCGGGGCCGTGGGCGCCTCCCGGATACCGGCACCCCATCCCCACGATCACGACCGGGTCCTCGGTGGCGGGCGTGAGCCGGTCCGGTTCGTGACCGGCGCCGGGGTCAGGGCCGAAGAGCCGCTCGGCGAGGGCGGCGGCGAGCGCGGCGGGCGTCGGGTGGTCGAAGGTGACCGTGACCGGCAGCGTCAGCCCGCCGGCCGCCGACACACGGTTGCGCACCTCGACCGCGGTCACCGAATCGAACCCCAGGTCGCGGAATGGCCGGTCCGGATCGACCGCGTCCGCCCCGCCCTCGCCCAGGGCGAGGGCGACCTCGCGGCACACCAGCTCCGTCAGCACCGCCTGTCGGCGGGTCCGCTCCAGGCCGGCCAGCTCCCCATGCAGCGAAGGGGCCGAAAGCGAAGGGTCCGAAGAGGACTGTCCGGTGCCGGCCTCGGCCACGGGCAGGTCGGCCGGCGGCACCGGGGCGTGGCCGACGTACAGCGCATCACCGCCGGGCTCGGCGCCGCCCACGTATGCCTCGCCCAGTGACAGCAGGAACCTGCGGAGGTCTCCCTGGTCGCGGCGCAGCGAACCGCACACCGCCGCCGGAACCGGTCCGGATTCCACGGTCTCCTGCATCGCCGCGGTCAGCACCGGGTGCGGGCTGACTTCCACAAGCACCCGGCAGCCGTCGGCGAGCAGGGCCCTGGTGGCTTCCTCGAACCGCACCGGGTGGCGGAGGTTCCCGCACCAGTATGCGGCGTCCAGGGCCACCGCGTCCCCGGGCAGCCGGGCCCCGAGGTGCGCCGAGTAGAACGGGAGCCGCGGCGGCCGGGGCCGGATCGGCTCTAGATCCCTCCGCATCGACGGCAGGATCTGCTCGATCTGCGGCGAATGCGCGGCCAGCCGCGCCGCCACCCGGCGGGCCGGGATCCCCTCGGCGGCCAGGGCCGCCACGAGCTCTGCGGCCGCTGCGGTGTCCCCGGACGCCAGCACCGCGGCCGGCCCGTTGATCGCGGCCACCACCAGCGCATCCGGCCATGCCGCCAGCCGCTCGCGCACCAGTTGTTCGGGCGCGCGCACCGACACCATCTCGCCCCGGCCCTCGATCGTCGCCTGGGCCCGGCTCCACAGTGCCGCCACCCGCGCGCCGTCGTCCAGCGACAGCGCGCCGGCGACAACGGCCGCGGCCACCTCACCCAGGCTGTGCCCGGCCACCGCCGCGGGCTCGATCCCGTGGGAGAGCCACACTTCGGCGAGCGCCACCATCATCGCGAACAGAGCGGGCTGCACCACGTCGACGCGGTCAGGCGAGGCCGGATCGCGCAGCACGTCCAGCAGGGACCAGTCCACGAAGGGCTCCAGTGCCTGCGCGCAGTCGTCGAGCCGGGCCCGGAACACCGTGGACTCGGCCAGCAGGTCCCTCGCCATCCCCGGCCACTGCCCGCCCTGGCCGGGGAACACGAACGCGACCGGCCCGCCGAGAGCGGTGCCCTCGACCAGCCCGGGCGCTCCGTGGCCGGCCGCCAGCGCCCGCAAGCCGTCGGCGAAGCCGGCTCGATCGGCGGCGACGACGGCCGCGCGGTGCGGCCCGGTGGCGGCCATCGCACGCAAGGCCGCGCCGACATCGGCCGGCCGGACGTCCGCCCGTGCGTCCAGGTACTCGGCCAGCCGCCCGGCGTGGGCGCGCACCGACTCGGGGTGACCTCCGGGCAGCAGCAACGGCAGCCAGTCCTGGCCGGAGCCGGCCGGCCGCTCAGTGCGCGCGGAACGCATCGGACACCTCCACCCGGGGAACATCCGCCGACGAGTCACGAAAATCGACTTCGAAAACGTTTCGCCGAGTGCGCACGAAGTCCCTCTCATTCAACCTGCAACCGAAGCGATCGAGCAGATCGGCCGCCGCCCGCGAAAACCGGCAGGCCCGAAAATCAAAGCTAGCGTTACGATCCGCGACATCAACTCCCCAACCTGGTAGTCCGGTCCGGACACTCAGGGGAAGCCACACGACCACCAGCATTGGTGATACCGCGCCGGAAGAGATCCGTGCGAATCTCAGCCAGGTATTTTGCCGACGAGAATGGCCGCCGCAGTCCGCCCTCATAATTCGGAGCAGGCAAATCACATGCGCGAGGAAACTGATGACGACCTGGTGGTGGAGACGTCGTCCGGCTCGATCCGGGGCTTCCTGGACCGGGGCGTCCCGAACTGGCGCGGCGTGCCGTACGGTCGGGTCGGGCATCGGTTCCGGCCACCGGCGCCGGTCGTCCCCGCCCAGCGGATCGACGCGCGCCACTGGGGCCCGGTCTCCTGGCAGCTGCCGATCATCCCCGGCCAGACACCCTCGACAGTGCCCCCCGACGCGACCGAGAGCGAGAACTGTCTCAACCTCAACATCTGGTCGCCCGACCCGAACCCGGACGCGCGCCGGCCGGTGCTGATGTGGCTGCACTTCGGCAGCCGGGCCTACGGCAGCGGCAGCACGGCGACCAACGACGTCTGGCACTTCGCCGCGCGGCACGACGCGGTCGTGGTCACCGCGAACTACCGGATCGGGGCCTGGGGCTGGCTCTATCTGGGCGCGCTGGACCCGGACTTCAAGGACAGCGCCAACCTTTCCATGCTCGACCAGATCCAGGCGCTGCGCTGGGTCAAGGAGAACGTGGCCGCCTTCGGTGGCGACCCGCACAACGTCACGTTGTTCGGCCTGTCCTCCGGCTCGTCGGACGTGGCGGCGCTGCTGGGTGCTCCGGCGGCCAAGGGGCTGTTCCACAAGGCGGCGCTCTACAGCGGCGCCCAGCCGCCGATGGCCGAGGAGCGAGCTGCCCGGTTCGCCGAGGACTTCCTCAAGTCCGCCGGACCGCTGGCGGCGACGCCGGCGGATCTCGTGCAGCTGCCCAACGTGGGGCTGCGCACCATCCATCGGCGGATGCTGAAGCAGGCCACGTCCAAGTCCCACGGCCCGGCCATGATCCGGTACGGACCGTTCGTCGACGGCAACGTCCTGCCCCGCAGCCCGCTCGACTCGCTGGAGACGGGGCTCATGGCCGACGTTCCGCTGCTCGTCTCGAACGTCACCGAGGAGAGCGGGGCGTGGGACGCCTGGAACGCCATCGACACGGCCTACCTGCGCGCGTTCCCCGAGCACGACCAGTCGCTGCCCCACAAGGAGAAGATCGACGCCCTGTCCGAGCTGATCTGGGTGGGGCCGGCCAAAAGGCTGCTCGCCGCCCAGCACAAGGGCGGCGCCCCGGTGTGGTACCAACAGTTCGACTACGCGCCCTCCACCAACTGGCGGACCGTGCTCGCCTATCCCGAGCTGGCGAACCGGCCGGTCCACGGCGCCGACGTGGCCTGCCTGTTCCTCGACCCGGAAGGCACCGTCGGCTCCGACGAGGACCGTGCGGTCGGTGCGCAGGACCAGGCGGCGCTGCTCGCCCTGGCCAGGGATGGGCGGGTGCCGTGGACGCCGTGGACGCCGGAATCACCGGCCCCGCACCGGATCGGCATACCGGCGGACTGATCCTGTCGACCGCCGATCAGGGGTTCTCGTAGCAGCCGTCGATCCGGCCACGCGCGAGAACCCCGTCCGCGGCGTCGAGTACGGCGCGCGGCTTGGCCGATTCGGGGTCCGCGCCGCCCGCCACGGCGGTGATCGGCTTCGCGAGCGCGAAGAGCTGGAACACGTACCGGTGCGGGCCGTGCCCCTTGATCGGGTCCGCCCCCAGGTAGCCGCGTCCATTGCCGGACCGCAGCACCCGCACGCCCGCGGTGGCGCTGTTCTGGTCGAGCGCACCCCGCGCGACTTCGGTCAACGCGGCGTCGAGAAGGAAGACTCCGTGGACGAACGGCTTCGGCAGGGGCACATCCGGGTCCTCGACGACCAGGAGCAGTTGCGCGGTGCCGGCGGGTGTCCCCGTCCAGCTCAGTGCCGGTGACGTGTTCTGGCCGCCGGACCGCTTCCCGGCGTGCGCCACCGGCATCGTCGCCTCGTGCTCGAAGTCGGGACTGGTCACCCGCACGGTCTCGGGCCCCGCCAGGTTCGGCGTGTTCCAGGCCAGGCCCGTCTCTCCCGCCCGCCGGTTCTTCAGCAACTTTCCGAGCAATGCCATGAATTCTCCTGTCCGAACACTGAGGACCCTCGGACTGGCGCGCCAGGGCCACGGGCTACCGGCGCCGGCCGGCGTCTCGTGGCGCCCGTGGTATCCGGCGGGCAGTTCATCGGCGGTCCGTCGGCCGTCGGCCGTTTCCGCCGGGCTGTGCACGTGCCGCACGATTCCACCATGTCCCGCAACGGGATCGGTATCACCAGTTCCGGCGGGTTCTCGCCACTGCGGGCCCGGTCGGACAACCCCGTACAGCACCGGGACGCCACCGACCGACCAGGGCCGGTTTGCGTACGCTCGTCGCCGCCTGTTCACCTGCCGAGCGCGACGTCCCGTTCGGCGTGCTGACGCAGCTCGTCCAGGGCGTGAGAGCAGGCCCGGAGTCGGCGTCCGTTCCAGGCGAAGTGGACCTGGCGCAGCAAGTCCTCTCGCGCACAAGGTGAGGCCGCGAGCGGTCTCCTCTCCCGGCGACTGTGCGGGGTGCTGCTCGTAGCTCGCCGTTCACCGGCCCCTGGTGATCGTGGTCCTCACGGACGACCAGAACGTGCGGGCCTCCTCGCTGCCGCTGCGGGCCGAGGCACTGCGGCGTCCCGGCCTGCACCGGATCACCGTGGCGCCACTGACGATGACCGGCACGCGCGGCGCGCCGGGCGCGGCAGCTGCCGAAGTCCTGTGGTGCCAAGCCCTTCCTCGACGAGCAGGGCGCGGGCTTCGACGATCTTCGCGCTGAAGCCGTACGTCACGCCGAGCACGGTCGAGCAGCACCTCACCCGCGTGTTCCCGCAAGCCGTCCGTCAGACGGCGCGAGGAACTGCCGCCGGCCTCAGCGGGGCAGCGCGGCGCTGGTCAGGTCGGGCGAGGTCAGGCTCAGTGCGCTCGGCGCGGGGCGGCGGGCCGGCACGAGATGCAGGCGCTCGACACCGCCGACGCCCGGCGCCGGCAGGCCGGCTGCGCAGGCGCACTCGTGCTCGGTGAATCCCGCGAACCGGTAGGCGATCTCCATCATGCGGTTGCGGTCGGTGCGGCGGAGGTCGGCGACGAGGTGCACACCGGCGCGGGCGGCCTGGTCGGACAGCCAGTTCAGCAGGGCCGAGCCGACGCCGAGTGACACGACCCGGCACGAGGTCGCCAGCAGCTTGAGGTGCCAGACCCGCTCGTGCCGGGCCAGCAGCACGATGCCGACGGCGCCGTGCGGACCGAACCGGTCCGCCATCGTCACCACCAGGACCTCGTGGCCGGGATCGGCGAGCAGACCGCGCAGCGTCGCGTCGTCGTAGTGCACACCGGTGGCGTTCATCTGGCTGGTGCGCAGGGTCAGTTCCGCGACGCGGGACAGCTCCTGCTCGGTGGCGCGCCCGATGGTCATCTCCAGGTCGAGCGTGCGCAGGAATTCCTCGTCGGGGCCGGTGAACTCGGCCCGGCTGGCGTCGCGCTCGAACCCGGCGCGGTACATCTGCCGCCGCCGGCGGGAGTCGACGGTGACGACGGCGGGACTGAACTCCGGCCGCCGGACCAGCCCCGTGGCCTCCTCGGCCGCGTAACACCGCACGTCGGCCAGGTGATGTGCCACCTCGGCACGCTCGACCGGGTTGTCATCGATGAAGGCGATCGTGTTGTGCGCGAAGTTCAGCCGCTCCGCGACGGCGCGCACCGACTCCGACTTCGGGCCCCAGCCGATGTGCGGCACCACGAAGTACTCGGCCAGCCCGAACTCCTCCAGCCTCG
This sequence comes from Streptomyces sp. NPDC004629, assembly GCF_042873595.1. Taxonomy (NCBI): domain Bacteria; kingdom Bacillati; phylum Actinomycetota; class Actinomycetes; order Kitasatosporales; family Streptomycetaceae; genus Streptomyces; species Streptomyces sp. NPDC004629. Next base: position 27,219 of record NZ_JBIALO010000030.1, read on the forward strand.
ACCAGGCGTGGTCGTGGTCGTTCTTGCTGGCGACGGACTGCAGAACACCCCGTCCGTCGAGGGTGGTGATCACCTCACGCACCCACTCGAACGGCCGCACGCCGTCATCCTCAAGCAGGGTGCCGCGCCACAGTGTGTCGTCCAAGTCCCAGATCAGGCACTTCACCATCGGCATCGCGGTCATTGCCGTCCCCTCACTGTGCCCGCCCGGCCCCGCACGTGTTCGGCGAGCAGGAGCTGGCAGATCTCGGTAGTGCCTTCGATGACCTCCATCAGCTTCGCGTCCCGGTACGCGCGGGCCACCACGTGGCCGTCGGACGCGGCGGCGGACGCGAGGAGCTGGACCGCGCGGGAGGCCCCGGCGGCGGCCTCGCGGGAGGCGACGTACTTGGCCTGCACCGCGTCGGTGGCGACCTCGGCCGCGCCCTCGTCCCACGACGCACTGGCGTGCTCACAGGCGCGGGAAGCGATCTGCTCGCCGACGTACAGTTCGGCGAGCAGCCGGCCGACGAGCTGATGCCCGGCGAGCGGAGTTCCGAACTGCTCGCGGCGGCCGGTGTGCTCGACGGCCGCCGCCAGGCACGCACGCAGGATGCCGACACAGCCCCAGGCGACGGACATCCGGCCGTAGGTCAGCGCCGCCGTGACGACCAGCGGGAACGGCAGCCCGACCCCGCCCAGCACGTGGTCGGCCGGCACGCGCACGTGGTCGAGGACCAGGCCGGCGTGCCCGGCCGCACGGCACCCGCTGGGGTGCGGCACCCGCTCGACCCGCACGCCCGGCGTGTCCGCGGGCACCACGACGGCGGTGGTGCCGCCCCGGTAGCCGCCGAACACGAGGAGCAGATCGGCGTAGTGGGCAGCGGTGACCCACACCTTGCGGCCGCAGACCACGAGTTCGCCGGACCCGCCGTCGGTGATCGTGGTGGCCATCGCGGCGAGGTCGCTGCCCGCGCCCGGTTCGCTGAACCCGACGGCAGCCAGCTCCCCCGAGGTCAGCCGGCGCAGGAAGTGGTCGCGCTGCCCGGCGGTGCCCAGCCGGCGGATCGCCCACGCGGCCATGCCCTGCGAGGTCATGACGCTGCGCAGCGAACCGCACAGCTCGCCGACCGCGGCGGTCAGCTCGCCGTTGGCCCGGCTGTCCAGTCCCGCGCCGCCGTGCTCGACGCCGACCTGGGCACACAGCACGCCGAGCCCGCCCAGCTCGGCCAGCAGGTCGCGGGGCAGCTCACCGGCGACGTCCCAGCCCGCCGCGCGGTCGCCCACCCGGTCGGCGACGAGCCCGGCCAGGTCGTCGCTCACCGCTCGGCTTCCCGCAGCCGCAGCACCAGCGCGGTCATGGCGTCGACGGTGCGGAAGTTGTCCAGTGCGAGATCCGGACCGGCGATCACGATGTCGAACGTGGACTCCAGGTGCACCACGAGCTCCATGGCGAACAGAGACGACAGACCGCCGGTGGCGAAGAGGTCCGTGTCCCGCGCCCAGGTCTGCCTCGTGCGCTCAGCGAGGAACGCCTGCACGTGCTCGGCCACCGGCTCGGAGGATGTCTTCACGGTTGTGCCTTCCCGTAGTCGTAGAAGCCGCGGCCCGTCTTACGGCCGAGGTGACCGTCGCGGACCTTGTCGAGCAGCAACTCACAAGGAGCCGCCCGGTGATCGCCGGTGCGCTCGGCCAGCACCCGCAGCGAGTCGGCCAGGTTGTCCAGGCCGATGAGATCCGCCGTGCTCAGCGGACCGGTCCGGTGTCCGAGGCATTCGCGCATCAAGGTGTCCACGGCTTCGGCCGTGGCGGTGCCCTCCTGCACGACGCGGGCCGCGTCGTTGATCATCGGGTGCAGGATGCGGCTGGTCACGAAACCCGGCCCGTCCCCGACCACGACCGGTTTGCGCGCCAAGGCGCCGAGCAGGCGGATGACTGTGGAAAGCGTCGCCTCGCCGGTGCTCGCGCCCCTGACGACCTCGACCGTCGAGATCAGGTACGGCGGGTTCATGAAGTGGGTGCCGATCAACCGCGCCGGGTCCGGCAGGTGTCCGGCCAGCTCATCGATCGGGATCGAGGACGTGTTCGAGACCAGCGGTACCTCGGCACCGGTCAGTGCGGCGGTCTCCGCGAGCACCTTCGCCTTGAGCGTCAGATCCTCGGTGATGGCTTCGATCACCGCCGTGGCACCGGCCGTGCCGACGAGCGACCCGGTGACGGTCAGCTCGCCGCGCTCGCGGTCCGCCGGCAGCGCGTTCATCAGCTGGGCCATGCGCAGTTGCACGGTGACCGCGGCCGGCGCCTGCCGGGCTCTCGCCGCGTCGGTCTCCACGAGTGTGACCGGTACGCCGTGCCCCACGGCGAGCGCGCTGATCCCCAGACCCATCGTGCCCGCGCCGAGAACGGCGAGCGAGAAGTCTTCGACCTCTTCGCGCAACATATGTTTCCTCCACTGGGAACGCTCGGTCAACAGACCGTCCCGCCCTGTTTCTCTTCCCTCGTCTTCAGCATGATCCGCGTGCCCGGCGCTCCCCACTCACTTTTTTCTGACGAGCGTGATTCCGTCCGCCATCGGCAGCAAGCAGATTTCGACTCGCTCGTCGGTGTGCAGCCGGGTGTTCAGTTCGCGCACCGAAACGGTGTCGATGTCCGTCACGGCCGGATCGGCAACCCGGCCGAAGAACAACGTGTTGTCCACCACAATCAGTCCGCCCGGGCGCAGCAGCGGTAGCGATTCCTCGTAATAGTGGAGGTATCCGGACTTGTCGGCGTCGACGAACACGAAATCGAACTCGGCGCCCTCCTCATGCAGCGCCGCGAGCGTGGCACGGGCGTCGCCGACCCGCACCTCGATCAGGTCCGCCACCCCCGCCTTCTCCCAGAACGGCCTGCCCATGTCGGGCCACTTCGCCGCGATGTCGCAGGTCACCAGCCGCCCGTCGGTCGGCAGGGCGCGTGCCATGCACAGCGTGCTGTAGCCGGTGAAAGTGCCGATCTCCAGCACGGCGCGGGCGCCGGTGAGGCCGACGAGCAGCGCGAGCAGCTGTCCCTCCTCGGGCATCACCTGCAACGCCTGTGCCGCCGGCACCGTCGCCGTCTCGGCCCGGAGCCCGGCGAGCACCTGGTCGTCACGCAGGGAAGTGGCCCGCACGTAGTCGAGTATTTTCTGGTTCGCGGCGATCTGCTGAGCCATGAGGACACTTTCATGAAATGTCGGAGCGGGAGAGTGCGTTTCCGAGCGGCGCCCGGACCGGAGTCACCCGGGCCGGCCGCCGCTTCGTCATTTCGGCCGGCCGTTGTGGACAGGTCAGGCGGGGATGACGACCCCGAACTCGTCGGCCTGCCTCCGCTGGAACTCGCCGAACTCCCCGTGCAGTTGCCAGCGCAGAGCCGCGCCCCGCAGCGTGCCGGGTTCTCTGGTGCCCCAAGCGGCCTCGAACTCCGGCGGCAGCGGCCTGCTCGACGGCACCGACCACCACATGCGCAGCAGGTGCCGCCCGGTGTCCGCCTCTTCGCTGTCGAACCTCGTCCGGCCGTGCAGCACCAGGTGGTTGTTGATCAGCTGCAGATCACCCGGCTGGAACTCCATGGCGGTGACCAGGTCCGGCCGGGCCGCGATCTCCTCGACCGCCTCGACGGCGCGCCGCTGCCGGTCGGTCAGCCGCGGCGCCGCGGGGTTGTCCTGGCTGCGCAGGATCCGGCGGAGGTAGAACCGCGTCGTGGTCCGCCCCTCGTGACGGCCGAACACCGGGCACAGGAAGAAATCGGGGTGGTGCTCGTCCGCCGAGGCGACGTCGGCGAACGGAAGCGGTTCGTACAGCGCGGGCAGCAGGTCGGGGTACACCCACGAGATCTCCCGCCGCACCGCTTCGGCACTCACGACGAGGCTGGTGCCGCCGTGGGCGGCGGCTCGCCGGCACAGCAACCCGACGATGTCCGTCGAGTCGATGTGGAACCCGATGTGCTGGTTCGAGCTGTGCACCCGCAGCCGGCCCGCGCGGCCCTCGTCGCGGATGTCGACCATGTGCGAGTTGGAGTTGTTCTGGATGAGCGGCACCCCGAGGTAGATGCCGAGCCCCCAGTACAGGCGGCGGACCTCGTCCTCGCTCTTCCCGGCGACCGGGATCCCGCGAACCAGCGCGAAACCCGGCTCGTCCTCCATCGACCGCAGGATACGCCGCAGTTTCGGCCCCACCCTCGGCAACGGGAAATCGGCCTCGCCGGCGGCGAAGTCGGACTTGCCGCTCGCGAGCAGCGTGGCGAACGCTTTGTCGATCTCGGCCGCCTCCGACACGGTCAGCTCGTGCAGCCACGGCTCCTCGTCCGGCGCGCGCGACACTCCGGGTTCCGCGTTCAGCACACTCGACATCCCTCTTTCGTCCTTTCGGTAAGCGTCGGCCGACTCAGTAGATGCCCTCGATCACCCGTTCACCGCCGAACTTCTCGACCGGCCGGGGATCGGCCACCGAATCGCCGAACTGCCCTTGCGGGCCGCGGACCCGGATCGCCGAGTCCCGCTCAAGGTTGTTGGGCAGGAACACGCCCTTGCTGACGTGGCTCATCACGACCTGGCCGCGCCGGCCGTAGTCCACGGTCTCCCCGGTCTCGGGATCTACGACCCGGAACATCACGACCGGGGTGTACGGGTCGTAGATCACCTGGTCGCCTGCGCCGGTCCCGGTGCGTTCGGCCGCCCCTTCCAGGATCATGGCGCTGTTGTACCGGCTCACCATGCGCACCTGCGGGAAATGCACCCGCGACAGTTCGAACCGCTCGTCGGCGGTCATGTGCGCGCCGCCCCAGAACACCACGGCCACCTTGGCGTTGATGAGCTCGACGAGGCGGGGACGGCCGACACATGCGCGCAGGATCGGCGGGGTGATCACCAGGAGGCCGACGTGCTGGGTTTTGAGCACGTGCTCGATCTGGTCCAGCACATGGTCCACATAGGACTTCACCTGGTCCTGCTCACCGCGGCTGATCAGCTTCTTGACCCAGCGCGGGTCCACGTCGATGGAGAACTTGATGGTGTTCTGCTTCTTCACCACGTCGTCGTACTGGCCGCCGATCTTGTGCGGCCCGGTCGGCGTCGCGATGAGGACGTTGCCGGGTTCCCGCTCGGCGAACACAGGACCGGCGAGCATCCGGTCGATCGAGCTCTCGAACCAGTCGGGCATGAGGATCACGCGTTTGGGCGCACCGGTGGTCCCGCCGGTCTCGAACACCTTGGGCGCCGGCGGGTGGGGTCCGTAACCGCGCGGGATGAGGTCCTCGACGGGAATCCCCCGCAGCTCGTCGACGACGTTGGGGAACAACGTCAGGTCGTCGTAGCCGCGCACGTCGCGGATCGGGTCGAAGCCGAGGGTTTTGGCGCGCTCAAGCCAGAACCGCGAGCCGGTGTCGGCGCCGAAGTGCCATTCGAGAGCGGTCCTGAGGTATCCCTCGGGGTCGGTCGGGCGGACCGCCGGGTCCAGCACCGCCCACCGCTCGTCGGTCAGGACACCAGTCATGAAGAACCTCCGCTGTTCCGGATGTAATCCACCGATTCCGAAGTTCGTGCCTGCTCCACCGGCCACGCGACGTCCGTGACCAGGTTGAGCGCGGTGGCCAGCTCCAGGACCTGCTTCGCCCGGGCGAGCACGGGCGGGCCGACCATCTTCCCCTGCGACGTGATGGTGATCGACCTGCTCTCCAGCGCTGCGAGGTCCACGGCGGCGCAGATCTCCAGCGCGTCGTCGATCTCGTTCGTGGTCGGGGTGTAGACGTCGTGGATGACGGGAATCTGCGCCGGGTGGATCGCCATACGACCGAGGAACCCGAGCCGACGGCCGTGCTTACTGGTGACCAGCAGCCCGCGCAGATCGCGGGGCTCGGCGTACACGCTCTGGCACGGATTGGGCAGGCCGGCGGCACGCGCGGCAACGATCACGCGGGCCCGGCAGGTGTCCATGGTCGGCCCCTCAGCGGTGGTGCTGAGGTCGGCCCGGAGATCGGACTCGCCGAGGCCGAGCATCGTCACCTCGGGCGACGCGGTGGCCAGGGCGAACGCGTGTTCCAGCGCGACGGCCGATTCGATGAGCACATGGATCTTCGCCGGGTGTCCCAGCTCCCGCAGCACCTCGGCGACGCGCCGGACGTCGGCGGGCGAGTCCACTTTGGCCACCCGCACCCCGGCGAGCGCGGGACCCGCGACCGCGCGGATGTCGTCCTCGCACAGGCCCGACGACATGGGGTTGACCCGCACGTAGGTGGGCTTCGCGGCCAGTGTGGCCATGGCCTCGGCGACTATCTCGCGAGCCTCGGGCTTGCGCGGGCCCGGGACGGCGTCCTCCAGATCGAGTATCACCGCGTCGGCCTCGGTGTCGTAGGCGTGCGCGATCCGGTCCGGGTGGTGGCCGGGCACGTACAGGCAGCTGCGGAACACCCGGTGCTTTCCGTGGGCGTCGGTCATGGCCCGGCCTCCCTGGCCGTCGAGCGGACGGACCCGACGGAGCCGCACACGTCCTCGGTGTGGGCGCCGATCGGCGGACCGGCCCAGTTGATCCGGCCCGGAGTGGCCGACAGCCGGAACGGGACCCCGGGCATGCGCACCGAGCCTAGCTCGGCGTCGGGCACGTCCACGCTGAGACCGCGCGCCCGGAACTGCGGATCGGCCAGCACGTCGTCGACCTCGTAGACGGGAGCGACGGCCGCTTCGGCCGCCTCGAAGGCGTCCACGACCTCGTCCCGGCACCGGGCGGCGATCCACGGCTGGATCGCGTCGTCGATCAGCTCGCGGTGCTCGGCCCGGCCGACCCCGGTGGCGAACCAGGGCTCAGCGCCCAGATCGGGGCGGCCGACCAGCCGGACGACGCGCTCGGCGACCGTGCGCGCCGGGGCGGAGACGGCCACCCAGCGGTCGTCCGCGCAACGGTAGACGCCCCGAGGCGCGCTGTTGTTGGACCGGTTGCCGACCCGTTCGGGCCTGAGGCCGAGGTGTTCGTAAACGGTGAGCTGGGCTCCCAGTGAGCCGATGAGCGTCTCGGTGATGGCGATGTCCGCGATCTGGCCGGTGCCGATCACGTCGCGGGCGCGCAGCGCGATCAGCACCGCAAGGGCCGCGTGCAGGCCGGCGATGGTATCGCCGAGCGGGAACGCCGGGAGCGCGGGCGGCCCGTCGGGTTCACCCGACATCGCCGCCAGCCCGCTCATGGCTTCCGCCAACGTGCCGAAGCCGGGGCGGCGTGCGTACGGGCCGTCCTGTCCGAAGGCGGTGACCCTGGCCACCACCAGCCGAGGGTTGGCCTCGGCGAGTACCTCCGGGCCGAGGCCCCAGCGTTCCAGGGTGCCCGGCCGGAAGTTCTCGATGAGGGCGTCGGCCCCGGCGGCGATCCGGCGGAACCGCTGCGCGTCCTCAGGCTCGCGCAGGTCCAGCACAACGCTCTTCTTGTTGCGGCTCAGCACCTTCCACAGCAGCGGGACATCGTCGTGCGCATGGCCGAAGCGGCGCAGCGGATCACCCGAGGGCTGTTCCACCTTGATGATCTCGGCGCCGAAGTCCCCGAGCAGTCTCGCCGCGAACGGTCCCGCGAACAGCGTGGAGGCGTCGATCACGGTGAGCCCGGCCAGAGGTGCCGCGGGAGCGGGCACGGCCGACCTGCCACGTTCGGTTCTGCCGCGCGGACTCGCCATGCAGACCCTCCCCTCCGGGGCATCGGTGGATCACGGCGAAATTACGTAAGCCCACCGAGGAAGGTCAAGGTTGTGCACGCCGCGCCATTCTCGGGCGCGGTTTTCGACTGCGTTTTCCGCGCAGTTGAACACCGGCGCCGGCATAACGGAACGTGCGGCACACCGAGCCGGTTATCTCCCGTAGCTCCCGCGGAGTTCGAATCCACCAGATCGGGTAGTGGGGGCGACATCACCAGTTCTGGCTGTTTCGAGCCGCAGAGCCCCCGCAGGCGTTGGCGGTTCACGGTGGCGCAAATATGCTGGCGATACCGCCACGTCCACTGAATCACGCGCGAACCGCGGGCCCTCCGACACGACCAGGAGTCCCATGTCCCAGGACGAGACGACCTGCCGGCCGGGCGACGATTCGCCGGCCTTCGCAGACTCCGAACCGGCTGCCTGGCTGTCGGGCCAGCTGGCCACGAGCACCGTCCGCCGCATTCCCATCAGCTCGCTCAACCTCGATTTCACCTTACGGCAGGACCGGGTGAACACCGAACACGTGCAGATCCTCGCCGGGATCAGCGAAGAACTGCCACCGATCGTCGTGCACGAACAATCGGGCCGGGTCCTCGACGGAGTCCACCGCGTCAGCGCGGCCTTGGCGCAGGAGCGGAACCACATTTCCGCCATTGTGTACAACGGTTCGGACGACGACGCTTTCGCCGTGGCCGTCCGGCTCAACACCGCACACGGGCTGCCGCTCTCGCGCGCGGAGCGAATCGCCGCCGCGGCACGGATCCTGCGCACCCACCCACGGTGGTCGAACCGCATGATCGCCGGGGTCACCGGGCTGGCGGAGTCGACCGTCCGGGTGCGGCGCCGCGACCTTCCCGAACCCGGGCCCCGCTCCTGCACCCGGATCGGCCGCGACGGCCGCGTCCGACCGGTGAACGCCGCCGAGGGGCGACTGCGGGCCAGTCGGCTGCTCGCCGAGCGCCCGACCGCGTCGGCGCGGGAGATCGCGCGTGAGGCCGGAGTCTCGCCGAACACCGTGCTCGACGTGCGGCGCCGGCTCGCCGAGGGCCGGGAACCGGGGCCGGTCCAGGCCCGAGGCAGCAAGTCCGGTGCACCGGCGACCCCTTGCCCCACCGGGCCCAGCGACCTTGAGAAGATCACCGAGGCCATGCTGGTCGACCTGATGGCGGATCCCTCGATCCGACTCAACGACCGCGGGCGGTTCCTGATCCGCTGGATGCGGGCCAACCGGGAAGCGCTCAACACCCGGTCCGACGTCGTCTGCGCGATCCCCGACCACTGGTCGGTCCCCGTGGCCAGGCTGGCCCGGGCGTATTCGCTGTTCTGGCAGGATCTGGCCCGGCAACTGGAACACCGGTCGGCGGAACCACCCCGCGAAAGCGCGGACTCGCTCCTCGAACCACTCGGCCTGCCGTAGGAATCCGGCGGGATCAGGCCGCCGAACGCAGCAGGCCGGTGATCGCCGCCGGCCCGGTGTCCGAAGCCAGCCCCGTCACCAGCGCGGCGAGTTCACCGGCCACCGTGTCGTCCACCGCGCGCCGCGCGTTCATCCGGAACTTGTCCGTCAAGTCCGCGGCGGACAACGGATTTTCCGGGCCGCCCAGGTTGTGCCGGACCCGTTCCTTGAGCACGGTGCCGTCGGCGAGCCGCACGGTGAGCACAGCCGGGAACTGGTGCGGGAAGATCCGCGTGCACTCCGGGTCGGCCACCGGAGTCACCCTCGCGGCCAGCGCGAGGCGGGCCGGATCGGCCACCGCGGTGTCGGTGAAGTCGGCGTGGGACAGGCCGAGGCCGCCACCCCCGAGCAACGCGGCGGCCACCGTATACGGCCCGCTGAACGCGCCGTGGTAACCGGACAGCGGCCGGCGTTTGTCCTCGATCGGCTCGGCGATGGTGCGCAGCACCGGTTCGGGCACGCCGAGGGTGAGCTCGGTGATGATGGCGGGATCGACATCGCGCCGCCGGATCCGCAACGCGGCCTCCACCCCGGCGTGGGTGAAGTGGTTGCAGGGATAGGGTTTCACAAAGATCTGGTCGCTCTCCCACCGCTCGCCGAGGTCCCGGGTCACGGCTTCGACGTCGAACCGGTCGCCGCAGAACGCGCGCAGCAGGCCGAACCGGCCTTCCAGCACGGTCGGCGGCCCGGTGATCCCGTTCCCGGCGAGCGCCGCGGCCACCACCCCGGCGTGCGCCGCCCAACCGCAGTGGACCCGTTTGACCGTGCCGCCCGTCCGGTTGGCCTCGATGATCCCGGATCCCATGCTGCACGCGATGCCGATGGCCGAGGTCAGCCGAGCGGCGCTCAGCCCACGCAGCATCCCGGCCGCGACGGCGGCGCCGACCGTGCCACAGATCGCGGTGGCGTGCTGGCCGCGGTCGAAGAACACCGAGTTCGCGTTCTGCTCGTCGTAGCCGGCCATGCCCAGCCGGCAGGTCACCTCGACCCCGACGGCCACGGCGTCGCAGAAGGCGGGCCCGGACGCGTCGGTCTGCTCCGCGACGGCGAGTGCCGCCGGCACGACCGCAGCCGACGGGTGCAGCACCGAAGGCAGGTGTGTGTCGTCGAAGTCCAGTGAGTGCGCGAGCGTGCCGTTGACCAGCGCGGCCGACGGCGCGGGCAGGCGGGTGGCCGAGCCGATCACCGTGGCCTGCGGCGAACCGCCCCACTCCCCCACCGTGGCCGCGACGGCTTCGGCCGGCCGCTCCGACAGCGCGGCAAGGCAGTTGCCGAGTAGGTCCAGGACCCGGCCCGCGACGTCGCTCCGCCGGTCGGCAGGCAGTCCGTCGTTCGCGACGAGTTCGGCCAGCGCGCCCAGCCGTTCGGCCGGGGTCACGCGCCCACCACCGCGATCGGCCGGATCGGGGAACCGGTGCCACCGACGATGCGCAACGGCGAGACCACGATGGGAAACTCCATGAGACCCGACGCGGCGATCTCTTCCAGGTTGAGGTGTTCCATCAGGTAGATGCCGTGCTCGACCAGGAGCAGGCGGTGCACCGGCAGCGTCCGGTGGCCTTCGCCCGGCGGGATCCGCTCGTAGGCCGTTGTGTCGGCGCCGGTGGCCACGATGCCCTGCGCGGCCAGCCATTCGGCCGCGTCCTCGGCCACGCCGGGAACGCCGGTCGCGTGACCCAGGTAGGTCTCCGGGCTCGCGAAGTGGGCAGCCCATCCGGTCCGCACGAGCACGATGTCGCCGGGGCCGGGCAGGGCACCGGCGCGCTCGGCGGCATCCAGCAGGTCCTTCCGCGTGACGCCGTAGCCGGGCCCCAGCACGTCCACCCCGAGCACTGCGGCAACGTCCAGCAGCAGCGCCCGCGCGACGAGCGGCGGGATTTGTTCGGCGCCGAGTTCGGTGAACGCACCGCCGCGCTGGGCCGTCTCCGCGTCCACGCCACCGTGCAGCCTGCCGTCGTGACTGACGTGCGACAGCGCGTCGATGTGCGTGCCCACGTGCCCGCCGGTGACGATCACCTCGCTGCTGGCCGAGCCGCCGTCCGGCCGGCGCAGGTCCCCGTGCCGGCGCGCCAGCGTCATCCGGAAACCCGGATGGTTCGGGGAGCAGGGCATGCCGGTGAACAGCGGGTGTCCCAGCTCGATCGTGCGCACGCCCTTGGCCAGCACGGCCAGCAGCGCGCTGGTTCGCGCGTCCGTCATGGATCAACTCCCGGTATCGGCACGGCGGCCGGCCGCGGTCGCACGCCGGCCGCGAGCGTGCTCAGCGGATGGGCTCGGCTCCCCGCGTGTTCAGTCGGCGCGCCAGGAGATCGATCACTGCTTTGGCGTGGTCGACGAGGTAGAAGTGCCCGCCGCCGAACACCTCCAGCTCCGTCGGCCCGGTGGTGTGCTCCGCCCAGGCCCGCGCCTCGTCGAGGGTGACGCGAGGGTCCTCGTCGCCGACGAGCACCGTCACCGGGCAGTCGAGGCGCGCATCGGGATCGTGCCGATAGCGTTCGACGGCGCGATAGTCGCCGCGCACGGCCGGGAGGATCAGGGCGAGCACTTCCGGATCGGCGAGCATGGACAGGTTGGGCCCGCCGAGGCCCCGCAGCTCCGCCACGATCTGCGCGTCCGTGCCCTTGTGCACCTGCTCGTCGCGGTACCGGGAGGGCGCGCGCCGACCCGAGGCGAACAACCGCGCAGGCGCGGGCAGCCGCGCTTCCCGCATCCGCAGCGCCACCTCGTAGGCGAGCACCGCGCCCATGCTGTGGCCGAACAACGCCAGCGGCCGGTCGGCCAGTTGCCGCAGCGCCGCGAAAATGCGGTCCGCGTACTCGGGCACGTTGTCGATGCCCGGTTCGTTCCGCCGGGCTTGGCGGCCGGGATACTGCACCGCCATCACCTCGACGTCGGGACCGAACGCCTTGGCCAGCGGGAAGAAAAAGCTCGCCGAGCCACCGGCATGCGGCAGGCAGGCCAGGCGCACCGCCGCGCTCGGGGCCGGGTTGAACGTCGACACCCAATTCTCGAAATACTCAGTCGAACCCGTCACGTCGAATTGTCCCCTCGGTACGGCGTGTTGTTTCGCCGCACCGGGATGCTAGGTCGCGACAGCGGTGGCCGGACATCCTCCGCCTTGATAGTTTCGGCCTGCGTCACCGGCGACCGGGATCGGTCGGGGTGCCTGGACGACCAGGCCCAGAACCACACCGCGCCCTTGCCTGATCAACAAGTCGTTGGTTTAGTGACAACTGGTTGTCACCCGGCTATCACTGAGCACATCTCGTCGCCGAGATCGCGGCGCCGGCTTTTTCGACTCGGGGAGGGGTCGTCGTCGCAATGTGCAATATTCGGCAGCCGCCGCGGCCGCGCTCGCCGCGCCCGGCGAACGGGCGAGGGCGCTCTTCGAGGTCGCCCTCGCGTGACTGGGCACGGGGCGCTGGTCCTTCGATCACACCCGGGTACAGCTCGCCTACGGCGAAGACCTGCACCGGCTGCGCGCGACGGGCGAAGCGCAAACGCCGGCTGCGCAGCGTGCTCACGACGTTCCGGGACCTCGGCGTGCCGCCCGGAACCTCCCGCGCCGAGGTGGACCTGCGGGCCGCCGATGACCGCAGCGTCGTCGCCGGCGGGCCTGCCGACGCGACGACTCGGCTGGCCGCCGCACGTAACCGACGAGGGAGACACCCATGTCCCAGCAGGCCAACGAAGCGATGGCCGAACGCCTCATCCACCTCTACAACACCGACGTGCACGCCATGATCGACCAGTGCTACCCGGACGACCTCCGGATCAAGGTCAACGGCGTTCTCGCCATCACCGACCGCGACAAGTTCCACAAAGTCGAATCCGAGGTCCTCGTCATCGCGCCCGACCGCCAGGCCGCGATCACCCGCCTCCTGCACACCGGCGACGACACCGTCACCGTCGAAGGCACCTGCACCTTCACGGATACCGAGTCCGGCTCGACCCGCCGCACCTACTGGTGCTCGATCTGGACCTTCACCGACGACCTCGTCACCTCCGACAGCACCTACCTCGACGCCTCCGTGTGGACCGGAGTCGGCTCCGGCGAAGAGCGTCGCCCGACCCGCAGCGCAACCGGCACCGGTCCAAAATCGCCTGGTCCAAGACCGCGGTCCGCGTCATCCTGACCAACCCACCGTCCACCTCCGCGAGGACGCCATCGCGGTCTCACCGGACCTGATCAGCAAGGTGACCGACGCCGTCGCCGACGAGCTCGCCGCCTGGCAGAACCGCCCGCTGGACGCCATCTGGCCGATCATCACCATCGACGCATTGTGGGATCAGGATCCGGGAAGGGCCTGCCGGACGCGGTCACCGGGGCCTGGCCCCGGGCCACGGTGCAGACCTGTGTGATCCACTTGATGCGGGCCTCGCTGCGGTTCGCCTCGAAGAGGGACCATCCCGCGCTGGTGCCGGCGCTGAAGGCGATCTACACGGCGCCGACCGAGCAGGCATTGCAGGAGTTCTCCGTCTCCGAGTTCGGCCAGCGCTGTCCAGCGATCGTGCGTACGCGGCAGGCCGCGTGGAACGAGTTCACCAGCGATCCGGTGTGAACCCGGTGTGAACCAGGAGTCCCTGCGGTGGCGGGGAATGCGGTCGTCGCACACAATGTTTCAGGATTTAGGACAAATAGGGGCATGTCTGGAGAAGGTGAACGGCCACGGGTATTCCTTTCGGAACCCATCTGTCGGTGCCGGGAATGTCACCGGTGCGCGGCGTGGGTATCGAGGCAACCAGGGCCGCGGTGCGGCTGGTACGTCTCCCGCTCGACGTGGCAGTGGGGGGTGTCGGACGGGCCGGGCGTTTTCGCCGTACCGTGCCCGGGCGAGGCATGGGCAGGGACGATTCCCCACTGACACAGGCTGGCCTTCCGGTTCTGTTGGTGCATGGACTGGGGGACGGGGAATCGGTCGTCGCGCCGCTTCGGCGAGGGCTGGACGGCATCGGCGCGGGTCCCTTCACCACGGTGAGCTATCACGCGTTCAGCCCGGACATCCGCGCGGCGGCCCACGTCCTGGGCGAGCAGGTTGAGCTGGCAAGCGCCCATGGCGCCGGGCGGAGCGTGGTAGTGATCGGGTACAGCCTGGGAGGGCTGGTCGCCCGCTACTACGCGCAGGTGCTCGGCGGGGACGCGCATGTCGTTCTGGTGATCACGCTGGCGACGCCGCACGGCGGGACGGCCGCGGCACTGCTGGCACCGCCGCATCCGCTGCTTCGCCAGCTGCGGCCGGGAAGTGGGCTGCTGACCGAGCTGGCCGCGCCTGCCGCAGGATGCCGTACCCGGTTCGTGGCGTTCTACAGCGACCTCGACGAGGTCGTCATCCCGGCGTCCAGGGGCCGCATCGACCATCCCGATCTCACGGCGCGCAACGTGCTCGTGCCCGGCGTAGGCCATCTGACGCTCCCGCTGCACCAGCCGGTCATCGGCCAGGTCCGTTCCCTGCTGACGGCAGCCCGCGAAACCAGCTCCGACAGTCTGCTCTGTGCCCAAGGCGCAGCCGCCGTTCCCGTGACAGCCGGGCCGCAACAGGGGGACACTGAGAAGTAACCGACAGGAACGCCAGCACGTGTGCGGACGGACACCATGGCCTCCTCGCCCAGCCCCGAGAGCGGGACGGCGGTACGTTCATTTCGCTCGCAGGACGAACCAGGGGTTTGCGAACTCATCAATGCCGACCGGCTTCCGGGGCAGCCGTACTGCGTCTCGGAGAAGTCGGCCGAGGTGTGGTACGGCCCCGTGGCGCCGGCCGGCTGGGCCAGGCAGGCCCAGCCGCGGATCGGCGTGCTGACCAATGCCGAGGACCGTCCCCGCGGGACTATCGCGTATCTGTCCTGGGCCGATGTGCACACCGGTCTGATCTGCTGGGTCCACGCGTACGAGGACCGTCCTGCCCTGCGCGCCCTGATCGACCACGCTCTCAGCGCTCTGTCCTCCTGCCCGCGGATCGAGGCGTTCGTCAGCACTGCGCCGGGTCCCCTGGGGCCGGGCGGCCTGCCCCGCACCAGGCGGGGCGCCACCCACGACGCGCTGGTGCACTCCGGGTTCACCGGCCGCTGCCTGGGCTGCTACCTGCACCGCGCACTCCCCGCCGAGCCGGCGCCGGCCAAACAGGTCGCGGATGTCTTCCCCTGCGACTTCCCGCCGGGCCATCGGCTGATCGTTCGCGAGGACGCCGAACCGGTCGCCGAGGCCGTGGTCAGCGCGGGGCCCGACCGCACCGCGACGCTCTACTGGATCGAGACCACGCCCGCCCGGCGGCATCGCGGTCTGGGCCGCAAGCTGCTCGGTCAGGCCCTGGCTCTGCTGGCCGAGCAGGGCGCCGCCGAAGTCGCCCTCGTCCTCGACGACGCCCAGCCGGCCACGTGCGAGTGCCAGGCCGCCACCCGGCTCTTCCGCTCCTGCGGCTTCACCCTCGTCGACGAGCTGTGGACCTACCAGCATCGACGCCCCGAGCCGCTGCGGCCTGGCACATGAGCTGCCCCGCCGGACCTGAGCCGGTCAGGCGGGGACTCGTTCGGCCGCCGCGAGGATGGTGGAACGGGCCTGATGACGGCGCTCGTAGTCCAGCACCCGCCGGGTCACACCCTCTCCGGCGTCGGCGAGCCGCTTGCGGATGTCGCCGGCGTTCATGCCGTCGTAGCCGGGCCAGGGCTCGGGTCCGAGCAGGTCCGCGATCCTGTCTAGGACCGCGGGACGGGCCGCGTGGGAACGCTCGTACGCGCCGACCAGGGCAAGATCCGTCTGCGACAACTGCGGGAGCCGTTCGGCGATCATCCTGGTGCCGAGCCTGCGGTAGTCGGGAATCGGCAGCTCTTCCTCCGAGATCAGAGCGCCCTCCGGCATACCCTGGAGCCGGTCCACACCTGGCATCCGCTCGGCCGTCTCCCGCAGCCACGTGCTCCAGTCCCGCACCGCACGGGCAGCACCGCCGACGCCCACACCCTCAGCGGCCATCACCTCCGCCTCGGCGGCCATCACGGCTGCCTCGGCCTGCTGCTCCAGGCTGCCCGCGAGTTCTTCCAGGATCTCCTCGCCGTCGCGGCGCACGGAGCCGAGCAGATCCTCGGTGACCGCGTCCTCCGCCTCCTGAGCGATACGCTCGGCGACCCGGCAGATGGCCACGGCGAAAGCGGTGGCCGCGTACTCCTCCTCGACGTTCTTCAGCAGCCGTTGCTCCGTCGCCCTTCCTTGCTGGCTTCGCAACAGGGCGTTCGGTGCGAACATGGCCGCGTCCATGGGCAGCCGGAATGCCTGCCTCGTCACGTCCCAGGCATTGCCGAGGACGTTCTCCACGAGCCGTCGAGGCTTCAGCGCTGCCAGACGTTCGTCGAGCACGTATACGTGCCCTCGGGCATCGCCGGCACGCCGCTCCAGGAGTTCCCGATACTCACCCGGGGGCGTCACGGCCAGGTCGGCTTTGAAACGGTCGGCCAGCGCGGCTTGGGCCTCACGGACCTCCCGCAGCGCTGGAACGAGCATGTCTGTGGCTACGGCCATCAGGTTTCCTTCGACTAGGGCGTGCTCGCATGACATCGGGCCAGTGCGGCCCGCCCCCTCCTTCCCTACCGTGCCCCGAAACACCCTCCCCCGCATCTCGCCAACACCCCAACGTGCACCGACCGTCAGCGGTCACGGCCCGGTGGGTACCGCTCGCCCTGGCACGGACAGGCGGGCCGACCTGCGGCGGGATCACCTGGTGCACGTCCGAAGTCCCACCACACGCGCGTAGCGGTCGGCAAGTCACGGTACGACGACATCTACGACCGGCCGGGCCCTCGCGCACCCGCATCCGGCGCATACTGGTGTCCTCGTCCAGCCCCCTGCGGTTGTGCGCTCCCGCTCGCGCGGCACGGCGGATGCCGGGTCACCCATGCGGATGCGCCGGCTGGTGCGTCAATTCCTCGATCTCGTGCGTGGCCTTCCGCAGGATCCGGTGTGCCAGGCCGTTGAGTCTCTGACGGCGGTCACCGGGCGCCGAAACGGCTGGCCCGCAGTGGAACTGATCGGATGGAAGCCGAGCTGCGGGCCTGTCGGCTGATGGACGCTGAGGCACCACGCCCAGTGGTTCCCAGGATGGAGAGGAGGCCGTTCCATCATGGCAGGGATGCTCGCCGTGGAAGATCAAGTGGTCGTACGGCTGGCATGGTGGGAGAAGGCGGCCGCGCGTCATCGGAACGTGTGTGTGCCGCTGGAGGCCGTGTGCCGGGTCACCGTCGAGCCTGACTGGTGGCGAGCCCTGCATGGTGTTCACGAGCGAGGCGTCTGCATTCCTGGCACTCTATGCATCGGCACGCGCTGCCATCAGGCCGGGAAGGACTTCGCAGCTGTGCGACGAGACAGGCCCGTGGTCTGCGTCGAACTCCGTTCCTGCGTTCCTTTCCACCTCCTCGCCGTCTCCGCATGGGACGACAAGGAGGCCGAGGCAACAGCCGGTCACATCGCCCAGGCCGCTCCGAACATCGATACATCCACGCCGTGTCGGCAACCCCTGGCCGTACCAGATGAATCGGAATGAGCGGGGGCGGTAAGACGTCACTGGTTGCAGCCGTCCTCTCCAAGAAGGGCACGGTCAGGGACGTGCAGCTTGCCGCCGTGGTCGTTCTCGGCTTGGTGTAGACCGCGGCCTCGACTCCCTCGGCGCGGCGCCGGCGCGCAGGGCGTACGGTGTCCCGCTGGGCGCCGCGATGGTCACTGTGTACTCAGCATGGCCGAGGAGGGAGTCAGCCGGAGCAGCCAGCCGCATGCGAGGGGGGCCGGGGCCGAACTCCACTGTGCTGTGATCTCGATCTGGTGCGAGCGGTGGGTGATCATCTGGGCGCGTTCGCGATGCCGGTAACCGCATGGACAACGACATCCGCCCCGCCCGCCAAGCTGGGATGCACACCGCGCTCGTGCGCCGGGGCCCGTGGGCCACGATCCAGTGGAACAGCGAGGCTGCGCAGAAACTGCCGACCTTCCGGGTCGAAACCCTCCTGGAGCTGTCCGGGCAGATCGGCCAGTTCAACACGCGAGAGCGCTGCCCGTCGTCGACCACCTGCCGGCACTCGGCGACGAGCCTGTGCGCCGGCATCGTTCTCATAACAGCAGGAATCACCGACGCCGTCCACCACTTCCACCACCACACCAACCCCTGGTGGCTCGGCTGCGGAACCGCCACCTTCCTCCTCGGCCACGCCGCGTACCGCGCCCTGCTCGGCACCGGCCGTAGCACCGAACACCTTCTGGGAGCAGGGAATGCCGACCCCATTTCCACCGGTGGGCCTGGTTTCGGGGCGTATTCCAGGCAGAGCCCGGCGGGCCCCGACCCGAATGTGGCCCAGCACGCGAGACTGACGCAGCGTCGTCCCGACAAGGTGGGCGAACTGCAGGTCCTGCGCTCGAAGGACGTCCACGTTCTCGGGCCGGGGCAGCCGGGCTTCCGGATGCCGGAACGGGAGGCGGCCGCGACTCGACACAGATGGCCTGAGGGGACCGGCCGACAGGCCGTGGACGCCTCCGTTGCATGGCTACCCCAGGCAGGCCGGAGATCCGGTGGTGATCCAGCCAACCTGCGTGATACTCGCGGCTCGGTGCCTTCTTCCAGAGTCGTTACGCCGGGTCGATACGGGAGACGCTGCCACCTAGGTCGAGCGTGTACAGCTCGCCGTTGCCGCCCTGTACGAACGAGACGACCTCGCCGCCGTTGACTCCGAGATCGCTCACTCCGATCACCTTGCCGTTCTCCATCTGCAGAGAGCGCAGGGTGCCGTCGCAGTAGTCGCTGAACACGTACTGACCCTTGAGGTCCGGGATCGCCTTGCCCCGATAGACGTATCCGCCGGTCACCGAGCAGCCCAGCCCGTTGCGGTCGTACTCGTGGATCGGCGGCACATGGTTCGCGGGCTCTGTGCCGCCCCGGAAGGGATGGCTGCCCTCCATCTGGGACCAGCCGTAGTTCTCGCCGCCCTTGCTGTCTGCCGGGGCCCAGTCGATCTCCTCCCAGTCGCTCTGGCCGACATCACCGATCAGTAGGTCGCCGGTGCCCGCGTCGAAGGAGAACCGCCACGGGTTGCGCAGCCCGTACGCCCAGATCTCGTCCTTCGCGTTCGGGTCGTCCACGAACGGGTTGTCCGGCGGGATCGCGTACGGCTTGCCGCCATGCGGGTCGATCCGCAGGAGCTTGCCGAGCAGCGTGCCGAGGTTCTGCCCGTTACCGTGCGGGTCGCCGCCTGAGCCTCCGTCGCCGAGCGCGATGTAGAGGTAGCCGTCGGGCCCGAACTTGATGTCGCCGCCGTTGTGGTTCGAGTAGGGCTGCGTCTGGGTGAGGACGGTGCGCCGGGTGTCCGGCTGGATCTTGCCTTCCCGTACGACGAACTCGTCCACGGTGCTGGTGCCTTCTAGGTTCGTGTACGAGATGTAGAAGTGCGCGAACCCCTTGTCGAACGCGATGCCCAGCAGGCCGCGTTCACCGTCGGTGGTGGTATCGCCGGATATGTCGAGGACCGGCTCGCCGAGCCCGTGGGCGTCCAAGACCCTTACAGTGCCCGCGCGTTCGGCTAACCAGACCGTGCCACCGGGGCCGGCGGTGCCGGCGGATGGATTCTGGGCCGTGGCCACTTCCGTGAGCACGACCTTCGCTGTCTGACGCGGGGCGGCGGGCTCGCCGGCGGACGCCGTGGTCAAGGCGAGGGAAGCAACAAGGCAGATGGTGCCGACGATCGCTGAGCTTCTGGTGCGAACTTTCACCGTGATCCTCCTGGAGGCGGTGAACGGGGGAGGTCACCCGGCTGCTTGGGCAGGTTCAGGGGGATCGCCCGCGCCAGCACGCAACCTGGGTGGGGGATGGTGTGCTACTGGCATGGATGAGGATACGGGGACAGAGATGCTTGGTGTGGACTAGGAATCCAGCCGTCTGTCTCCGTTCTGCTCCGTACCACGGCAATGCCCCCTTGCCGGTGAAGTGCACCGACAGGCAGGCGCCGCGGCCGTCTTCGCACTCTCCGACGCGCACCAGGGTGTGGTCCACCGGGTGGACCTACCCTTGGGTCATTTTCCCGCGTCAGGGCCCGCGCCGGGTGACGGGTCGGCGGTGGCCGGCCCGGGGCGGCTGCCGGGCTTCCTGCCGCCGTCGTTGGCCATGAGCCAGCTCGACAGTTCCCGCATGGCCGCGTCGATCTCGTCGTGCGCGTAATGGTCCGGGTCCCACCCGGCGTACAGGGAAATGGTGAGCGGAAGGCCCAGGCCGCACAGGGCGCGGGCGCGCAGGTCGAACTGCGGGTGGTCGACGACGACGCAGACGCCGTGGCCCGCGGCGGCCAGCGCCTGGGCCATGGCCTCGGACTGCGGTTCGAAGGCGGGCCGGAGCGGCGTGCCCTGTTCGTAGAGGGCGGTGTCGAGGGCACGCCGCACCGCGCTGGCGCGGCTGTTGACGATGACCGGGTGATCGAGCAGGCTCGCCAGTTCCAGGGCGCCGTTGCCCTCCTGGGCCAGCGGGTGGGCGGAAGGCATCTGGACGCTGATCCGGCGGCCGCCGAGGCGGCGTGCCGCCATGCCGCCGGGAGGCGGACTGGTGGAGATGCCGATGTCGACGTCTCCGGCACTCAGCCGCTCGTACACCTGGTCCGGCTCGCAGCCCCGGGCGTCGGAGAAGGGGCCGCCGCGTTCGGCGACGAACGGGGCCACGAGGTGTGTGATGGTGGAGACGGGGCAGGCCACACGGAACTGCAGCGGGCTCTGTCCCGAGACGGCCTGCAGCAGGTCCGTGCCGCGGGCGGCACGCAGGGTGAGGTCCCTGGCAACGGGCACGAAACGGCGTCCGGCCGCCGTGAGCTGGACCCCCGCGCTGGTGCGTCGCAGTAGCTCCGCACCCAGCTCGCGCTCCAGTGAGCGCAGTTGCCGGGAGATGGAGGGCTGGGCCACGTGCACGCGCGCGGCGGCCGCCGTCATCGAACCGGTGTCGACCACCGCGAGGAAATACCGCAGGACCCGCAGTTCCATCGTGCCTCCGTCGTACCACCGGGGGGCTCTCGCCACCGCGGCGTCATGCCTTTGGGATATGGCTGTGCAGCTCAGAAGGTACTGGACCGTATGGCCGGTGGGCTACGAAACTGAGGCGGACCGGACAACGCCGTTCGAACGGGCACCCGCAGCGTCGCGGTCAGCACAGGGATCGCACCAGGCCCTGTCACCGCGCACAGGCCGAATCCGCCGGCACCGCCGCTCACCTCCGGAGTCAGTCATGCCCTCAGCCACATCCACCGCCGGCCGCAAGGCCAGACGTGCCACCACCGCGTCCTTCATCGGGACCGCCGTGGAGTGGTACGACTTCTACATCTACGGCACCGCCACCGCCCTCGTGTTCGGCAAGCTGTTCTTCCCCACCGCCAGCCCCGCCGCCGGCACTCTCGCGGCCTTCGCCACCTTCTGGGTCGGCTTCCTGGCCCGCCCCCTGGGCGGACTGATCTTCGGTCACATCGGTGACCGAGTGGGACGCAAGAACGTCCTCGTCACCACACTGGTCCTGATGGGGTCCGCCACCACCCTCATCGGTGTCCTGCCCACCCACGCCACCATCGGCGTCGCCGCACCGGTCCTGCTCGTCCTGCTCCGTGCCGTCCAGGGCATCGCCGTCGGCGGCGAATGGGGCGGCGCCGTCCTCATGGCCACCGAGAACACCGAGCCCAAGCGGCGCGGTCTCGCCGGCATGTGGGTCCAGCAGGGCTCGCCGGCCGGGTCCGTGCTGGCCTCCCTGGTCTTCATCGCCGTGGGGCACCTGCCCGACGACGCGTTCCTGTCGTGGGGCTGGCGCATCCCGTTCCTGCTCTCCGCCGTGCTGGTGGTCATCGGTCTGGTCATCCGGCTGAAGGTCTCCGAGTCCACCGACTTCGAGGCGGCCAGGAAGCAGGAGGACGCCGTCCCGAAGATCCCCGTGGTCGAACTGTTCCGCACCTCCTGGCCCCTGGTCCTGCTCGGCGTGGGCGCCAGCGCGATGGGCATCTCGTCCGCCTACTTCACCAACACCTTCGTGCTGTCCTGGGCCACGAGCGACCTGGGTGTGCACCGGCAGACCATGCTCGACATCCTGCTGATCCTCGCCGTCATGCAGTTCCTGTGGCAGCCGCTCGCGGCGACGCTGGCCCAGCGCGTGGGAACCGTCCGCCTGATGACAGGCGCCCTGATCGCCAACATCGTCGTCGCGGTGCCGATGTTCCTGCTGATCGCCACCCGCGACAGCACACTGATCGGCGTCGGACTGGCCTTGGGCGTGCTCACCGGGTGCAGCTACTACGCGCTGCTGGCCGGCTTCCTGTCCGGGGCCTTCCCCGTGCGGGTCCGCTACACCGGAGTCTCCCTGGCCTACCAGCTGTGCAGCACCGTCATCGGAGGTTCCACTCCCCTGGTCGCCCAGTGGCTGCTCACCCGGGGCGGCGGCCACTGGCCGGTCGTCAGCTACTACATCGCGCTCCTGCTGCTGACAACGGTCTGCGTGCTGGCCCTGGCCCGGCAGCGCTCCGGCATCCGCGACGACGCCCCGGGGACCGGAACCCGGGAGCCGGAGGGTCTGCCCACCGTCGCCTGACCCAGCCGCACCCGCCCCCCTTTTCCCGAGGACCCAGTCATGCACCTGGACTCACTGTTCACCAACGGCCGCTTCACCACGCTCGACGCGGACCGCCCCGCCGCCCACACCGTTGGGGTCTTCGGGGGCCGCATCGTCGGCTTCGACGACGAGGTCGCCGGATGTACCGCCGCCCGCGTCCACGACCTTCAGGGCGCCCCCGTGGTCCCCGGCTTCAACGACGCCCACCACCATCTGAGCATGCGTGGCCGCCGACTCCTCCAGCTCGACCTGCGCGCCGGGACCGTCCCGACCCTCGACGCCCTCTACGCGGCGGTGCGGGAGCGGGCGGCCCGTCTCGGCCCCGACGAGTGGCTCTTCGGCGCGGGCTACGACCAGAACAAGATCGGCGCCCATCCAACGGCCGAGGCCCTGGACGAGGCGGCCCAGGGGCGCCCCGTGTGGCTGGAGCACGTCTCCTGCCACATGGGCGTGGCCAACACCGCGGCCTTCGCCCGCGCCGGTTTCACCGACCGGCTCGGCGTCCCGGACCTCGGCGGCGGCCACGTCGAACGCGATACGGACGGCAGGGCGGTCGGGCTGCTCCAGGAGACCGCCCAGCACCTGGTGACCCGGGCCTTCAGACCCTCCCCCGTGGACTCGATCGTCGCCGCCATCGCGGCCGGCAACGACCAGGGGGTGACGGAGGGCATCACCAGCCTCACCGAGCCGGGGATCGCCGCCGCCGAACACGTCGGGCACGGCCCGGCCGACCTGCACGCCTTCCACCGTGCCGTGGAGCAGGGCGTACTGAGCATCCGCACCACGGTCATGCCCTACATGACCGTCCTGCACGACATGGGCTCCGTCGGTGACGGCGCCGCCTGGTTCGGCCTCGATCTGGGGCTGCGCAGCGGATTCGGCGACGACCGGCTGAAAATCGGCGCCACCAAGATCGCCACGGACGGCTCCCTCATCGGCCGCTCGGCGCACATGTGCTGCGGCTACCACGACGAACCCGACAACGTCGGCTTCCTGCAGTTCGATGAGGACTGGCTGCACCGCACGATCGCCGAGGCACACCGGTGCGGATGGCAGGTCGCCGCCCACGCCATCGGGGACGCCGCCATCGACGTCGTCCTGGACGCCTTCGAAGCCGCGCAGGCCGCCCACCCGCGCCGGGACACGCGCCACCGCATCGAGCATTTCGCCGTCGCCTCCGACAAGCAGGTCCGCCGCCTGGTGGACAACGGCGTCATCCCCGTGCCTCAAGGACGCTTCGTCTCCGAGATCGGCGACGGCATGATCGCCGCGCTCGGCCCGGAACGCGCCGGCCTCTGCTATCGCATGCGCAGCCTGCTGGACGCAGGAGCCGTGCTCCCCGGCAGCAGCGACGCCCCGGTCGCGCACGGCAGCCCGCTGCTCGGCATCCACGACATGGTCAACCGCCGTACCGCCGGCGGAGCCCCCCTGGCCCCCGCCGAAGCGGTCACCCCCGAGCAGGCCCTGTACGCCTACACAGTGGGCTCCGCCTATGCCGAACACGCCGAAAACCGCAAGGGCCGCCTCGCCCGCGGCATGCTGGCCGACTTCGTCGTCCTCTCGGACGACCTGCTGACCGTCGACCCGCAACGGATCGACACCCTGACCGTCGGGGCCACGGTGATCGGCGGCGACGTCGTCCACGATGCCGGCGCCCTTGGCTGACGCACCCCTCCCACGCGAGTGCCGGCCGCGGCCGGGAAGCACGCCCCACGGAACCCCACCCGCGGACGTCCTTCCCGGCCGAGCGGCTTTCCTCGCAGGATTGGCGTTCCGCCTCGACGAGTTCAGCGAAGGACGCGTGCCGCTCGCTCAGCCCCCGGCACCTGCCCCAGCGGTATGCGGCCCACTCGCCGTCCTGGGCGGCGTCCCCGGAGTCGAGCAGCCAGTCGGCATATGGTCACGACAGACAAGGCGGTTCCCGCCGGGCTCGACGTGCGCATCACACTAGGCGTCCGCGATCCAGCTGCCGTGGAATCCCAGCGGTACCCGGCCGGGCAGGTGAATCAGGGCCAGCGGGTGGCCGCCGATGTCCTGGGCCGAGAGGATCACCAGGTCGGTCGCGACGCGGTCGGGGTCGTTCACATACGACAGAACGTAACCGTCGTCCTCGTCCCGCGCCCCGCACCGTGGCACGAACACCGGCTCGCTGACCGCCGCGCCCCCGGGGAAACGGTGGATCTGCCTGCTGCCGCGCAGCATGTCGTGCTTCACCAGGTAGTTGGTGAACTTCTCGTCCGGCGGCACGCCGTCGACGGTCTCGTACGCGCGCCACATCTCGGCCGCGCTCGCGGTGTAGGCGTAGCGATGCCGGCGTGAGACCAGGGATTCATTGATGCGGGGGAACTCCTGCGGACGGTCGTCCAGCCGGCTGCTGCGGACCCGGGCCGCGCGCAGATCGATCGTCCAGCGGTCGAGCGTCGGGGCACCGGTCGCGGAGGGCCCGCCCATACCGCGGCCGGCGGCGTAGAACGGCGCGGGGAACCCGGTGTACTCCACCACGACCGTGTCACCTTGGTCGTAGGCGTTGAGGGTGTGCGAGTAGTACACCGGGTCGATCTCGAACCAGCGCGTGGCGCCACCGGTGCGCGGCAACAGCCCGATGCGCATGGGATGTTCGTCGTTCCACACATACGGCACGATCGCGCCCGCCTCCGCAGCGGAACCGTCGAAGGTGATCGGCACGTCCACGATCACCACGTACTTCTCGGTGAGCGCGAAGTCGTGCATCATCGGCGCGTCCGCGACGGGAATCCGTGTGGTCCGCGCCAACCGGCCGGTTCGGTCGATCATGATGTGCCGCACATGATCCCAGGTGGGGTAGTACGTGATCGCGTGCAGTTCGTCGGCCGCCGCGTCGTACTTGGTGTGCGCGGTGAAAGCGCCCCGGAGAGTGGAGCGGAAGTCGTACGGGCGCACGGTGTTCAGCTCGCCGTCCAACTCGTACGGCAGCGGCCCACCTTCCTGCATCGCCAGGATGCGGCCCTTGTACGGGATCACATGCGTGTTGCACGCGAAGTCGTCCGGCGGGGCCTGACCCGGGTACGTCTCCCCCAGCTTCGCCGTCACCTGCGAGGACCGCACCCAACGGTTGCGATACCACTCCGCGCGCCCGCCGCGCAGCCGTACCCCGTGCACCATTCCGTCGCCGAGCATCCAGTGATGGGCACGGACATCCTCAATGCCCAGCGCGTTCGGACCGTTACGCAGGTAACGGCCGTCCAGGTCACGCGGAATACGGCCGGTCACCTTGAGACCAAAGACGGTCAACTCCTCGGTGACCGGCGCGAACGCCCCTTCCATGAACGGGGTCGCCCCAGTCACGCCGCTCCTCCCTGCTGCACCATTCCCCTGCGCCGCAGCCGTGAAGAAGCCAGGCCCGAGACCGCTCCCGACCACACTGCCCGCTGCCGCAACCACGGCCCCCTTGAGAAGTCTCCGCCGCGTGTGACGGGCCATCATACTTCCCCCGCTCCCTTATCGATGCCCGGCTCCGTCGGCCGGACCTGGTGACGGGAGCAACCCTCCTCCTCGCTCGCCCGTGAAGCAGTCGGCCCAGGCCCCGAATCGGGGGTGACGCTGGCACCACCCACAGGCTGCACTGGTCCGGCATCAGAGTTCGGTGGTCCAGACCCCGGCGGGATGCTGGTTCGGTGGCAGCCATAGTTGAGGCTGTGACTCCCGGTGTCGCCGATTCGCCTGCTCTTCCCAGTGAAAGCGGCCTTGCGCGTCGGGCCACGCAACTTGCAGGACAGGGAAGGGAGGCCGCCGGTAGAACCCGATGGCCCGCCCGAAGAAGATCCGGTACCAGCGCAGGTCGATGTCTTTGAGTACGACGTGGTGGCCATCGACAACGCCTTGATGGACTTGGCCGGTGCCCAGGACGACGCCGGAAGCGGCCATATCTCCGAATGTGTTGAGCATGCGGTGCATGGCGTGCACATCGAGCCCGAACATGGCCAGCTCAGGAACACCGTGAGTGTGCGACAGACCGATCGTGTAGGCGAAGCCCGGGCCGACCTCGTCCTCGGGAACCATGACAACGTGCCAGCCGTGTCGCCGCACATTGTCGATGATCGTCAAGCCCATCCGGTCTGCTTCGTCACGATCACCGTAGTCGTGGCAAAGGACACAACGGCACTCGAATGGATCACCAGTCATGTCCGCAGGCTACGGGGACAGCGCGCGGGCCGAACGACCGGGGCGCGTGGCCACACCTCGCATCCGAACACCGGGGTGACGCTCCGCGACCGCTCCCCCAAGGCCTGCGCCAGACACAAACGGGACCGGTCTTTGTGCTGGCCGCGACGGCCAGCACCTGGTCCGACGGCTTGCCCAGGGCCTCCGCGCGCGAAGTGCCCTCGTACCGTTCCCACAGCGAGGGGTGCACCGGCCGCGGCGGCAGCCCACGCAGGGCGGCCTCGTCGGCCGCCCAGTCGACGGCGCGCAGGCTCGGCTCCGAACCGTCGACGCCGACGACCAGGGGCAGTTCCATCGTGCTCACCTTCCCGCGCTCAAGTCGAAGACGATCCGGGCCTTGATCTCGCCGCGCAGCACGACATCGATGGACTCATTCACGGAGGCGAGCGGACGGGTCTCGTAGATGACCTTGGTCCGGCCGGCGGCGTGGAGCTGGAATACCTCGGCGAGGTCCTGCCGAGTGCCGACGATGGAGCCGATCACCGAGGTGCCGTTGAGCACGGTGTCGAAGATCGGGACCTGGATCGTGCCGTGCGCGGGCAGCGCCACCATGACGAGCTTTCCGCCCCGCCGCAGGCCGGAGTTGACGGCCTCGAACGCGGCAGGGTTCACCGCGAGCGCGATCGCCGCGTGGGCGCCACCGTGCTTCTTCAGCTCCTTGCCGACGTCCTGCTTGCGGGCGTCGATCACGAGGTCGGCACCGAGCTCGCGGGCGAGTTCGAGCTTGTCGTCGGTGACGTCGATGGCCGCGACGGTGGCTCCGGCGATCTTGGCGTACTGCAGGGCGAGGTGTCCGAGGCCGCCGACACCGGAGATCGCGACGAGCTGGGTGGGCCGGACATCGGCGACCTTGAGGGCCTTGTAGGTGGTCACGCCGGCGCAGGTCAGCGGGGCGGCGGCGAACGAGGGGACGCCCTCGGGCACGGGCTGGGCGAAGTCGGCCCAGGCCAGCATCTTCTCGGCGTATCCGCCGTCGCAGCCGTACCCGGTGTTGATCTGCTGCTCGCAGAGCGTCTCCCAGCCGGACAGGCAGTGCTCGCAGCGCCCGCAGGCCTTGCCGAGCCAGGGCACGGCGACCCGCTGGCCGACGGACAGGTGGGTGACGCCGTCGCCGAGCTTCTCGACGAGACCTACGCCCTCGTGACCGGGGACGAACGGCGGGGTGGGCTTGACGGGCCAGTCGCCATGCGCGGCGTGGATGTCGGTGTGGCACAGCCCGGAGGCCTCGACGCGGACGCGGACCTGGCCGGGGCCGGGCTCGGGGTCGGGGCGCTCCTCGATGACCAGGGGCTCGCCGAAGGCTCGTACGACCGCTGCCTTCATGATCTGTTCTCTCCTTCGGAGGGGCGCGTCAGTCGTGGGCGACGACGGCGACGGGGGCGGTGGAGTGGTGCAGGACGGCGTGGGTGACGGTGCCGATGTGGGCACCCATGGCGGAGCGGCGGATGCGGCGGCCGACGACGACCAGGGAGGCTTCGTGGGATGCGTCGATCAGGAGGAGCGAGGGGCTGCCGTAGTGCGACTGCTCGATGACCTCGACGTCGGGGTACTTCTGCCGCCAGGGGCGCAGCACCTCGCTCAGGGCTACGGCGTCGCCCTTCGCCAACTCCCGCTCGACCGCGGGCTCCAGAGCCATGCCATAGGCGTAGTAGGGCGGCGGGTTCCAGGCGTGCACGACCCGCAGCGGCACCGAGCGTCGCGCGGCGGCCTCGAAAGCGAACTCGATCAGCGCCTCGTCGGGGCCGGCGACGTCGAGACCGAGGACGACGGGACGAAACGCGGTGGCCGCGGACGGGATGCCTGCTGGGTCCATCTGGTGCTCGTCCGCGGCCTGCTCACCGGCGCGGACCAGGACGACGGGACGCTCGGTGTGCGCCACGACCGCGAGGCCGACCGAGCCCACCAGGAAGCCGCCGATCCCGCCCAAGCCGCGTGCGCCGAGGACGAGCAGCTCGGCGTCCTTGGCCGCGCGGGCCAGGGCTTCGGCGGGTCGTCCGGTGAGCTGCTCGGTGGTCACTTCGACTCCGGGGTGACGCAGCCGCAGCCCGTCGGCGGACTCGCGGGGGATCCTCTCGGTCCAGTGCTGGTGCGTCTCGGCACCGAGGAGCGGGGCCTGGGCCATGGGCTCCGGGACGGGCTCCCAGACCTGGACGAGCTTCACCGGCAGTCCGCGCAGTTTCGCCTCGCGGGCCGCCCATTCCGCGGCGGCGCGGCTCTCGGGCGAGCCGTCGAGACCCACGGTGATGGTGCGGGGCATGTTCTCCACCTCCTGAATCGGGGCCTCGAAGGGGACCCGATTCCAGCGTCGTGTCCGGGGGTCCTTCAGGGCAGGGGCCACTGGTCCTTCAGCGGGGACCATGGGCCCCGCGCACGAGTCGGCGGGACGGGTGTGGGATCGCAGCTTCCGTGACCTTCCTTGGCCTCGTGACCTGCATGTCTTAAATCTGTCTCACCATGGCTGTTGGGCCTTCGAGCAGCGCCGTGACGGATCACGTGGCCGGTGCGTCCGCGTGGGCCGGCAGCTTCCAGTCGCCTCCGCGGTCCTCCTTGGAGAACCGCGCGACCAGGTCGGGAATGTGGAAGAAGCAGGCCAGTGCGGTGGCGCTCTGGAAGGCGCTGATGGCGTGCTTGCTCATAGGCATGCCCACGCGCAGGATCTTGGGGTTGACCTCGGCCTGGATCTCGTCGACGAAGGGGCGCAGGACGCGATCGTAGTTCGCCAGGGCGGTGGACAGGTCGATGGCGACCCGGGCGGTGCCGATAGTCAGCGGCGCGGTTCCTTACTCATTGCTGATGCGGATGCGGTGTCCGCCGCCGCTGATGCGGACAATTTGCCGCAGCGTCGTGTTCTCGAAGGGCTCGATGAAGCTCACGGAGTTGCTAGGGGCCTGCGGGGGGGGCGCCCCAGGTGCGAACCCAGGCGGCCGCGTTCGGGGTGGAACCTTCCTGGCCGGCAGGGGTGTTGATGGCGCTGTTCATGGTGGTTGCCCTTCGGTTGTCGGGTGTCACGGTTGGTGTTTGAGGTCGGTGGTGCTCGAACAGCGCGGTGTCAGGCGGTCTTGCCTGCGATAGCGGTGGGAGCAAGGGGCTCGTCTGTGGGCTTCCGCGTCCAGAGCGATGCGCCGGCGCAGAGGAGGCCGATCAGGAACGGGTGGACGGCGCCGCGTTCGATGAGGCCGATGATGCCGATGGGGTTGTCGCCTGCGGCGACGATCATCCCGAGGTAGAGCACCATCGAGATCAGGCCGATCACGCCGACCGTGATCAGCGTTCGCCCCATGCGCGCGGAGATGCCGATGCGCTGCCGCCGGCGTCCGAGAACGATGGCGAGCACGTTCCCGCCGATGAAGCCGGCGAAGGCTCCCATGCTGTGGTATTCGCCGGTGCCATTGTTGAGGGCCTCGCCCGATCCGGGATACAGCGCGAGCAGGACGCCGCCGACCGCCAGCAGGCTTGCGGGGATGAGCGTTGCCCAGCGGCGCCTTCCCGACGGATCGCGCAGCGTGGCCACTCCGGCCAGGATCGTGATTCCGAAGAGGAAGAATCCGGTGTTCATCGCCCAGGCCAGCGGCGAGTACATGTACTGCCCGAACAGGGTCGAGGGCCCATGGACGCCGAGGTTGCTGATGAAGTGATGCGTGTAGCTGTAGGCGGGGTCGGTCCACGCTGCGGCGGAGATGAACTCCCCGAGCAGGAAGATCGCCGGCCCGGCGATGAGCAGCGCCCCCGCCACTCGCCGCTGCGCCGGCTGGCGCGCGCCGGAGGCGGGCACCTCGGGCTTCTTGGGTCGCGAGTCGATGGTTTCGGACATGGTTGTGTCCCTTTCTGATGGCCGGGTCGGCGTCTGGGCCGCTGAAGAAATCGGAGTTCGGGGACGACCGCGTGCTGAGCGCTGGGCCGAGTTCGTCGCATCCACGAACACGCTCACTACACTCACTCACTTACTATATCGAGACTACTTATTCAGTCAATGTGGTGAGTGCTCGGAGGTAGAGTGCGGAGCATGGTTGATGCGGCGACGGCGGGGCGACGTGAGCGCAAGAAGGCGGCAACGCGGGCGACGATCTTGGAGGCGGCGACGGAGCTATTCCTGGCGCGCGGCTTCGACGCGGTGACCGTGCGCGAGATCGCGGACGCGGCCGATGTGTCGCCCAAGACGGTGTTCACGCACTTCCCGCACAAGGAGGCGCTCGTCTTCAGTGACGAAGGTGAGCGGCATGAACGCCTGATCGCTGCGGTGAGTGGCCGCCCGGCGGGAACCTCGATCTCTGACGCGCTGAAGGCCCACTATCTGGCCGAGATCGCCGCGCTCACATCTGAGCCGCAGAGCCGGATCCTTGCCCTCATGGAGGACACTCCGGCTCTGATCGACTACGCGGAGAAGATGTGGTTGCGCCACGAGGATGCCTTGGTCTCGGCGATCACCGAAGATTTCGGGCTGCAAGAACCGAGCGAAGAGATCCGCTTCTACGTCCGGTTTGCCCTGCAGATTCAGCTGGTGGCGGTCCGCGAGCCTGTCCCGGCGGCAGCCATCGACGCAGGATTCCGCCTCCTCAACCAGGGGTGGGCGCCCTACGGCGAAGCCAAGCGGGATCAATAGAGCGCAACCTCTAAAGAGCCGTGAGGCACGTCGCCGCCTCGGCGATGACGTACCGCGCGGCACTGGCCGGACCGAGCGGTGGCTCAGTTCTCGGGGATGGCAAACCACTGGGCGGCGGCCTGCTCGAACGCGACGCGGTCGGGGGTGTCGCTCGCCCAGGCCACGACCCCGTCGGGCCGGACCAGGACCGCCGCCAGCCCGAGGCCATTGCGCACCGGACCGGATGCGTATCGGATCCGGCCTGCCCATCCCTGGGCCGCACCCTGCAGCGCGCCGTCGGCAGTGAAGTCGAGCGCGACGCCCTCACCTTGATGCATCAGGTCACCGAGCCGGGTGCCGTCGTCGAAGCGGAAGTCCGGGGCGCTGCTGCCGGCAAGCAGGGATGTGTTGCCAACGTCGTGGCGATTGAACAGCCCCGAAGTCCTGCGGTACACCTGGGTCGTCCCGTCGGAGGTGCTCATCAGGTCGCGTACCAGCTGGCGCAGCGCGGGGGCGTTGGGGCCCGGCTTCATGGTCGCGACCTGCGCTCGCGACCAGTCGAGTACCGCGGCGCCGACGGGATGGCGCTCTGTGGTGTAGCTGTCGAGCAGGCCCTCGGGCGCGTGTCCGTGCACGGTCGCAGCGAGCTTCCAGCCGAGATTCATGGCATCGCCGATGCCGAGGTTGAGCCCCTGCCCGCCCAGCGGCGAGTGGATGTGCGCGGCGTCACCGGCGAGCAGCACGCGACCCTTGCGGTAGGTCGTCGCCTGCATCGCGCGGTCGGTGAAGCTGGAAGCGAGGTGCACCTCGTCCAGCGTCACGTCGGTGCCGGAGATACGGCGCAGCACCGTCTGAAGGTGATCGCGGGTCAGCGGCTTGGAGCGGTCGAAGGTGCCGCCGTCGAAGTCCATCATGCCCAGGTGCCCCGGAAGGGGAGTGCGCAGGTACATGCCGTTCGGTGTCAGATTGAACCCGAGGGGCAGCTGGCCGGGGTCAGCAAAGGTGACCTGAGCGACGTAGCCGGTGAACAACGGCTCGGTGCCGACGAAGTCGAAGCCGGCGAGCTGGCGAACCGCGCTGCGTCCGCCGTCGCAGCCGACCAGCCAGCGCGCCCGGTACTCCTGCCCGCCCGCTGTGGCGACAATGCCCTCGTCGTCCTGGCTCACGGCTGTCACGGGAACGCCCCGGATGATCTCCACACCGAGTGCGGAAGCCCGCTCGGCCAGCACCCCAGCGACGGCCTCCAGGCTCGTCATGAAGCCTTCCATCGCCGGGCTGGGCAGCCGGGACGGGAGGGCGGCTGTGTCGATGTCGGCCGGATCGAGCGTCATGCCCGCGAAATGGCTCAGCTCGCGAGGGTCTGGCGCCTCGATCGCTTCGGGGTCCGCGCCGACCTTCTCAGGGTTGACGCCGGATGCCTTCGCCATCGTTTCCAGCAGCCCGCGGCGGTAGAACGTCTCGACGGATCCGGCGTTCAGGCCGCGCAGTCCGAGCGGAAGCGCCTTCGACGGCGGGTTGGAGTCCTGTTCGCGCTCAAGTACGAGCACGGAACAGCCGGTCAAGGCCAGCTCGTTCGCCAGGAACAGGCCGACCGGGCCGGCGCCCGCGATTATTACGTCGTGCATGGGAGTTGCCCTTCTGAAACCAATACGTGGGGGCTGCCCCGGCTCAGGTGAGGCGGGTCAGTGCAGGCGAGTGAGGCCGTCGATGATGACGGCGATGCCGGTGAGGAACTGCTCGCGGTCGTCGTGCTCTCTTATCTGGCCGACGATGGCGTGCATGAACGAGTAGTCCTCGGGGTCGAGTTCCTGCCACGCCGCCATGGCCGCGTCGAAGAACGCCTCCCGGTCCGTCTCGGCGAAGTCGGAGAAGTCGATCCCGGAGGTGTCCCCCTCGATGCGGGCGTTCTGGCTGACCGCCCCGAGGATGTAGTGCACGAGTGTCGAGGCCGCGTCGAACCAGCGGGCTTGCGGCACACCCAAGGCAGCCACCTGTCGGCCGATCCGCTCGAAGATCCCCACGGTCACCGGGCCCACCGGGTTACGGACGATCTGGAGCGTCAGCCGCGTAGCCAGCCACTGGCGCTCCGCGATCGCGTCGAACAAGGCCAGCGCAACGACGCGGATCTCATCCGCCGGCGCTGCTCCCGCCTGGGCGGCCTTCGTCGCCAGAGCGGCAGTGACGACTGTCTCGGTCGCCGCGTCCAGCAGATCGTCCCGCTTGCCCACGTGATACGAGATCGCACCGGACCCGGTGGACAGACGCTCGCTCAGTGCCCGGACCGTCAGCGCGCCCTCTCCGCCCTCATCGAGCAGATCGATGGCAGCCTCGATGATCTTCTCCCGGGAGAGCACCTGGTTACGCCGCTGAGAGCGGCCTGCTCGCGTTGTCATACATCCATGGTGACAGATTTGGTGCAGTGTGCCAATTTGGAGCGCCATACCAATTGGCCGTAGCGTGTGTCTTGGCGCGCTGCACCAGACGGGGCGGCGTCAGGACACCCCATGGCCTATTCGGAGGTACACATGTCCAAGTTGAAGATCATCGTGGGGACGACCCGCCCAACCCGCAACGCGGACCGGGTGGTGACCTGGGTCGAAGCCGCGGCCGCCGCGTACGGGGCGTTCGAAGTGGAGGTGCTGGACCTGCGGGACTGGCCGCTGCCGTTCTTCGCTGAGCACTTCGGCACGGTGGGGGACATCAACGACCCCGCCTACTCCCAGCCGATCGTCAAGGCATGGAACCGTGCCATCCAGGACTCGGACGCCTATCTGGTGGTGACCGGGGAGTACAACCACAGCATCCCGGGCGCTCTGAAGAACGCTATCGACACGGTCTGGCTGTCCAATGGCTTCCGTAACAAGCCGGTCGCGGCCGTCGGCTACAGTGCCGGGATCGGCGGCGGGATACGGGCGCTGGAACACCTCGCCCAGATCATGGTGGAGACCGAGGCGGTGCCGCTGCGCAACACCGTTGTGATGCCGTTCGCCAACGACGCCTTCGCCGACAGCGGCCGGCCTACCAACCCGGCCACCGACGCGGCCCTCCAGGTGCTCCTGGACGACCTCGCCTGGTGGTCAACGGCCCTGGAGCGCGCCCGCGCCGCCGGTGAACTCGTGCCCGGCCGCAACCGCCTGCGTGACCTGATACTCAAGGCCGAGACCGCCGGTGTCCCCACGGCCTGACCCCGGGCCACTTGCGTCCCACTGGTCGTCGCCGTACGACCTGCCCCGGCCGTACGAACGGCGGCCGAGACCCCACCGCCGAGAGGAAGGCGACTCCTGTGTCCGACGACCACTCCCAAGCCTCCGGGCCGGCCGACTCCGCTGAGCAGGCACCCGCTGAAGCGATGCCCACCCCGCCCCCGGGCCCGCTGTTCGTCCAGATTGAGTTGCAGGCCCGCCCCGGCAGGACGGACGCGGCGGAGCGAGCCCTGGAGAAGATCGTCGCGCCCACCCGTGCCAACCCGGACTGCCTAGAGTTCCGCGTCCTGCGCTACCGCGACGACCCGCGGGCATTCACGCTGCTGGAGCACTGGACGAGCATGGAGGCCACCGACGTCCACGGCGAGAGCGACTACATGGCCGAGTACATGGCCGCCAGGGAGGAGAACTTCGGGGTCCTCTCCGTCGCATTCATTCACGAGCTCCTGCCAGCGGCACCCGCAGCCTGACCCACGATCTCAGCTGCGCAGGCGCCCGGCGCGCCGGAGCAGGGCAACCGCTCAGCGCCGGGCCCCGGCCACCGTCGACGAACAGAGCGGCCCGGTGCGCTGGTTCGTCCCGGACAGTGAGGCCAATGTCGAGGTCGATATCACGGCCTCGGCGCGGTCGACGAGCTGCGTCGGGAACTCACCGGCCACGGCATCGTGTTCGCCCTGGCCCGGGTCAAGCAGGAATTGCTGAGCGATCTGAGGGCGTACGGCCTGGCGGACTCCGTCGGGAAGGACAGCGTCTTTCCGAGTCTTTCCGACGCTGCCGACCGCGGTGGCGGCGTACCGCGCCTGGTGCGCCGAGCAGTAGGCGCCAGGACCGGCGGGCGTTCCGAAGCCGGACGCCGCTCCAATGCCATCAGCTGGCAGTGAGGTCCGGCCGGATCAGCGTGCCCGACCTGCCGTGGGCGATTTCGTAGGCCGCATCCAGGGCACCGATCGCCGCCAGACCGCCGGTGCGCTCCACAAACCGTGCCGCGGCCTCCGTCTTCGGTCCCATCGAGCCGTCCGGGAACCCGCGGCCACGCAGGTCGGCGGGGGTGGCGTCGAGAACCGGCCGCTGATCCGGAGTGCCGTAGCGGTCGTAGACGCAGGGGACGTCGGTGAGGATGAGAAGGAAGTCCGCCTTCAGGTCCTCGGCGAGCAGGGCTGCGGTGAGGTCCTTGTCCACGACCGCCTCCACGCCGCTGAGGGCGCCTGTGTCGGAGTCGGCGGTGACGGGAACGCCCCCGCCGCCGGCGCACACGACCAGCGCGCCGTCCGTGAGCAATTCGTGGATGGTGTCCGTCTCCAGGATCCGTTCGGGCGCCGGGGAGGCGACGACGCGGCGCCAGCCGGTGGTGTCCCGGGCGATGTTCCAGCCCAGCTTGCGCGCCAGTGCCTTGGCCATCGGCGCGGAGTACACCTGGCCGACGAACTTCGTGGGCCGCTCGAAGGCCGGATCATCGGCCCGGACGAGGGTGTGGGTGATGAGCGCGGCGATACGACGACCGGGGAGGGCGTTGTGGAGCGTACGGGCAAGCAAGGAGCCGATCATGCCCTCGGTCTGGGCACCGAGCAGGTCCAGCGGGTAGGGGGCGCTGAGCGCGGGGTCGGCCGCGCTCTCCATGGCGAGCAGGCCGATCTGCGGGCCGTTGCCGTGCGTGACGACCAGCTCGTTTTCCTGTGCCAGGGCGGCGAGGGCGGTGGCGACCCGGTCGATGTTGGCCTGCTGGACAGCCGCGTCAGGGGGTTCGCCCCGGTGCAGCAGGGCGTTGCCGCCGAGGGCGACGACGATGCGCATGGTTCAGTCCTCCAGGGTGGCGACGAGCACGGCCTTGATGGTGTGCAGCCGGTTCTCCGCCTGGTCGAAGACGATCGAGGCAGGCGAGGAGAAGACCTCGTCGGTGACTTCGAGGCCGTTGAGGCCATAGGCCTCGAACAGCTCCTCACCGAGCCGGGTGCGCTGGTCGTGAAGGGACGGCAGGCAGTGCATGAACTTCACGTCCGGGTTGCCGGTGAGGGCGAGCGTCTTGTCGTTGACCTGGTACGGCAGCAGCAGTTCGATCCGCTCGCGCCAGGTGTCGGCCGGTTCGCCCATGGAGACCCAGACGTCCGTGTGCAGGAAGTCGGCGCCGCGGACGGCGGTCTCGACATCCTCGGTGAGGGTGATGCGTGCACCGCTTCGGCCGGCCACTTCACGGCATGCGGCGACCAGCGCGGATTCCGGCCACAGAGCCTTGGGTGCGGCAATGCGCACGTCCATGCCGAGCAGCGCGCCCATCGAGAGCAGGGAGTTGCCCATGTTGTTGCGGGCGTCGCCGAGGTAGCAGTAGCTGACGTCCGTGAGGGGCTTGGCGCTGTGCTCACGCATGGTGTGCATGTCGCACAGGCTCTGGGTGGGGTGGGCGGTGTCGGTCAGTCCGTTGTAGACGGGGACGCCGGCGTGGGCGGCGAGTTCGGTGACGATCGACTGGGCGGAGCCCCGGTATTCGATGCCGTCGAACATGCGGCCGAGGACGCGGGCGGTGTCGGCGATGGACTCCTTGTGGCCGATGTGGGTGTCGTCGGGGCCGAGGTAGGTGGTGCGGGCGCCCTGGTCGGCGGCAGCGACCTCGAAGGCGCAGCGGGTGCGGGTGGAGGTCTTCTCGAAGATCAGGGCGATGTGCTTGCCGGTCAGCCGTGGCTGTTCGGTGCCGGTCCGCTTGGCTGCCTTGAGGTCGTGGGCGAGATCGAGGAGGTGGTGGATCTCAGGGGCGGTGAAGTCGAGTTCGCTCAGGTAGGAGCGGCCTCGCAGGTCGATGGCCATGGTGGTGTCCTAGTGGCTCAGATGATCGGGTTGCGTTCGATGGGGCAGCTCATGCAGCGGGGGCCGCCACGGCCGCGGCCGAGTTCGGCGCCGGCGATGGTGACGATCTCGATGCCCTGCTTGCGCAGGTAGGTGTTGGTGGTGACGTTGCGCTCGTAGCCGACGACGACGCCGGGTGCGAGGGCCAGGAAGTTGCTGCCGTCGTCCCACTGTTCGCGTTCTGCGTTGCGGATGTCCTGGGGTGCGGACAGCATGCGGACCTTGTCCAGGTCGAGGGCTTCGGCGAGCGCGGTCGCGAGAGCGGAGTTCGTGGTGACGTCGAACCCGGTCTCGCGCTCGGGGCTGGGCCGCAGCGTCCACGAGCGCAGGGAGTCGGCGAGGCCGGGGTAGATGACGAACGCGTCGCGGTCGACCATGGTCAGCACGGTGTCCAGGTGCATGTACGCGCGGGCCGCGGGCAGTTGGACGGCGATCAGTCGGCGCGCCGTGCCCGACGCGAAGAGTCGGGCGGCCAGGTTTTCCACGGCCTGGGCGGTGGTGCGCTCCCCCATGCCGACCATGACGGCGCCGTTGCCGAGGACATGGACGTCCCCGCCTTCGAGGGTTCCGACAGGTCCGTCGAGGAGGGGGGCGGGCGCGACGCCGGCGAACATCGGGTGGAACCGGTAGATGGCTTGCGCGTGCAGGCTCTCACGCCGTCGGGCCGGCTTGGCCATCGGGTTGACCGACACCTGGTCGTAGATCCAGCAGGAGTTGTCGCGGGGGAAGAGGTGGTTGGGCAGCGGGGCGAGGGCGAAGTCGTCGGCGCCGAGCGCGTTCCACACCAGGCTGTGCGGGGAGGCGAGCCGCAGGTCGCTCTTGAGGAGGCCGCCGATCAGATAGCCGGCGAGGGTCTCCCCGTCGAGTTCGGCGCACAGTTCGCGCACCGGGTCGATGAGGGCCAAGCCCACGGTGCCGGGGGTGACGACCTGGTCCAGGAGCCAGTCGCGGGCCTCGGCGACGTCGAGGGTCTGCGCCAGCAGGTCGGCGAAGTAGTGGACGCGGGCGCCGTGGTCGCGCAGGACCTGGGCGAAGGCGTCGTGCTCTTCGCGGGCGCGCTTGGCCCACAGGATGTCGTCGAAGAGCAGGGCGTCGACGTTGCGCGGGGTGAGGCGGGAGAGTTCTAGGCCGGGGCGGTGCAGGATCACCTGGCGCAGCGGGCCGGCCTCGGAGTCGATGTGGAAGGTGTTCATCGCGGAGGTTCCTCTGTGTTCGGGGCGGTCAGTCGTGGTGGCGGAGGTCGTTCCGCTTCCGGGGTCCGTCGACGCGGCTGGTACGGAGCCCTCGGGAGAGCCGCTTGGCCGGCGGGGGCGTCTCGGGTGGCCGTTCCGACGGGTCCACGGGCGTCCCGCTCCTCGGAGCCGTGGCCTCGCCGAAGGTGTCCTGACCCCGCTTCAGCCAGACGTAGACGGGGACGCCGAGGAGCAGGACGAACAGGCCGTAGTAGACGGTCTGGTAGCCGCTGCCCTGGATCGACCAGTAGGAGAAGGCGAGGGCGAGTCCGGCGACGGTGACGTCACGGGCGAGCCTGCGGGGGCTGAGGTTCTCCCGGCCGCGCACCAGCAGCCAGTACAGCTGGGCGGTGGCGGAGAAGAGGTAGGGGATCACCGCGGTCAGCACGCTGAGCAGCACGATCTTGGTGAAGACGTCGTCGAAGCGCGTGTAGCTGAACACCGTGATCAGCGAGGCCAGCACGGTGGAGGCGACGATACCGAAGGCCGGCACGTCGTTCTCGCCGCGCAGCCGGGCGAAGGCACGCGGGAAGAGCCCGTCGCGGGCGGCCGCGTACGGCATCTCGGCGCACAGCATGGTCCAGCCGTTGAGGGCGCCGATGCCGGAGATGATCGCGGCGACGGCGACGATGTCGCCGGCCCAGCTGCCGCCGAAGATGCTGTTCGCTGCGTCGGTGAACGGTGCGGTGGATCCGCCCAGCTTGCCGTGCGCGACGGTGCCGAAGACGGCGAGGGTGCCCAGGATGTAGATGACGGCGCAGACGAGCGTGCCGTAGACGGTGGCGCGGGGGACGTTGCGCCCGGGCTCACGGACCCGGCCGGCCACCACCGAGGCCGCCTCCAGACCCAGGTAGCTGAACAGTGCGATGGCGCCTGCGGCGGAGATCGCGCCCAGCGCCGACTGGCCACTGGCGTTGAACGGGCCGAAGTTGTGGGCGTCGATGAACAGCAGCCCGACGGAGGCCATGAAGACCAGCGGGACGAACTTCAACACAGTCGTGATCACCTGGAACACGCCCATATTGCGGACGCCGGTGAGGTTGATCGCGGCAGGGATCCAGAGCCCGACCAGCGCGAGAAGCACCGAAATCCACTTCCTGTGCCCGGTGTTGACGAACACCTCGACGTAGCCGACCCAGGCCACGACGATGGCCGCGTTGCCGGCCCAGGCCGTGATCCAGTACGACCACGCGTTGAGGAACCCGGCGAACTCCCCGAACGCCTCCCGGGCGTAGACGTACGGGCCACCACTGGCCGGAACCCGCTTCGCCAGCGACCCGAAGGTCATCGCCAGCGCGAGCGCGCCCAGGGTCACGGCGATGAACGCGACGAGGGAGATCGGTCCGTACGGGGCGAGGGCTGAGGGCAGCGCGAAGACTCCGGTGCCGATGATGCTGCCGATCACGAGCGCGGAGGCGGCGGGAAGGCCGAGTGCCGTCGTGG
The DNA here is from genome assembly GCF_042873595.1 of Streptomyces sp. NPDC004629. Taxonomy (NCBI): domain Bacteria; kingdom Bacillati; phylum Actinomycetota; class Actinomycetes; order Kitasatosporales; family Streptomycetaceae; genus Streptomyces; species Streptomyces sp. NPDC004629. Next base: position 67,424 of record NZ_JBIALO010000030.1, read on the forward strand.
GCGCTGTCCCCTTTCCGCCTCCTGTGGTTCTGGGCATGGCTGAGGCTCCTTACAGACCGAAGTGGGTGAGTCGATCCACGACTGATCCTTCTGCTCCTCAGCCGCACGCAGTCAGCGGCCACACGGCCCACGCGCGGCCCTGATGGTCCCGCTGCCATGGGCCTGGACAGCCCAACCCGCCCGCTTCCCGGTGCTCCTGACCACAGGACATGGGCCGTTCGGTCCATCGCATGGCCCGCCCAGCCCCATCGTCAGCACCGTGCCCGGCTCGACAATCGAGCACAGGAGCTACGGCCGGGCTCGCGACACGGTGCCGACCGGCCGACGGCGCCATGTCCTTACGGCTCGTTCGAAACGGGGCGGTGCTCCCGCACACCCCAGGAGCCGCGAGGACTTCCGCGCGAGTCTCGTGTTGGGGAGGCACGAACCTCGCGCCACGGCCGCCGCCCGCGCCGACACGGGGGCGGCGGCCGTCGTCCCTGCGATCCGCCTCGGGGCCGGATGGTGCCCTGCTGGGGACCTGATGCTCCCTCACCCGGTCGGGGCCGGCGCCACACGCCGGCATCCGCGACGGGCAGCAGATGGACAGCCGACGTGGCGTCGTATCGGGGAGCGGGTCTCGGTGGCCCAGGTCAGCAGCATCCGCAGGGCGTCGTGCGATGCGCTGTCCGGCTCGGCGGCGTAGGTGATCAGGGCCTGTCCGGGATCGTCCGCTGCGCGCAGGGTCTCGTAGGCCAGTTCCAGATCACTTTGACGGGCGGTGAAGGCGGTCACCGTTGCGGCCGGTGATGACGATATGCGCGCCGCTCAACACCGACGACGCGGTACACATCGCCCCGGCTCCGGGTCAACCCCCGAAGGACTTCCGGAGCCGACCACTAAGCATGGGCCCAAAGCCCTAGTGCGATGACGGCGAGGCCCAGCAGTGCTTCGGCGGTGAGGACGAGCAGCTTCTGCCGAACGGGGAGGTGCAGGCGACGTACTGCCATGTAGCCGATGGCGGCCAGACCGACGAGGTGCACAAGCATCGCGCAGATCAGCGCGGTCGCCGTGGTCCACACGCCTATCGCCGCGAGTGCGAGGCAGATGAGCGGCGGAACGGCGACCACAAGGGCGCCGAAACTCCCGGTCACCATGTGCCGTAGCCGGCGTCGGCTCGGCAAGTCGGCGTGGACGGTCACATGGGCGAGCAGGTCTGCGAGGAACACGGCCAGGACTGCGCCGCCGACCGTGACGAGCAAGGTGACGCAGGCCGCTGCTGTGGACACCGCATCGCCGTGCGCACGCAGGGCGATGACGACTGCAAGGCTGGTGAACGCGATGTACACGCGCTCTTTGAGTGCTGCCGCGCGCAGTTGCGCCACCGCGCCGTCGGGGATTCCGTTCGCCGGCCGGTCGGTCATCGGGACGACGCTCCGGTACGCGGCCGTCCTGCCTCTGAACGGGGGCCGTAGGCGCGCAGAAACGCCTCGACGCCATCGACGAGGAGTTCGTCGATGACGTCGGGATCCTGCTGCCTGTCGAGGGCTTCCAGGGCGACGAGGAATGTGAGTGCGACGAAATGTTCGGTCGCACGGCGCGGGTTCGGCACGTGCAGGGCACCGGTGTCACCAAAGGCTGTGATGCGCTCCATGAGCAGTTCGGCGGGATCGTCCAGCTCCTGCATCACGCTCCCCCGGAGAGGCCCTGCCGCTGCGAGGAGCTTCCGGAACTGGACATACTCCGACGACCCGAATGTCACGGTCGCGACGCGCCGTGTGAACGCCAGCAAGGACGGGCCGGGGTCACACCCGTCGGGGAGTTCCTCGCGGGTAGCACGACGTACCGCCTCAAGAAGACTCGACGTCACATCGGCCATGACAGCGGAGAGCAAGCGCTCCTTGCCGCCGAAGTGGTCGTAGACCGTGCGCTTCGACACCTCGGCCCGTGCCGCGATCGCGTCCACACTCGCGTTCTCGTACCCCTCGGCGATGAACAGGGCCTCAGCGGCGCCCAAGATCGCCGCCCGCTTCCTCGGTGAACGCCCGCGGCGGGCGGGCTGCTGCTGATCAACGTTCGTCATCGTGCCCTCAGTCCTCTCACTCGCTAATCACACTATACAGTGTAGTGTAGCTAGACCCGACAACGTAAGGAGTACTCCGATGAGCAGCGAAACCCCTGCTGACGTCCTCATCATCGGCGCCGGACCGACGGGCCTCACTCTGGCAGTCGATCTCGCCCGGAGGGGTGTCACCTGCAGGATCATCGAGCAGTCGCACGAAGCGAACCGTGCGTCGAAGGCGAAGGCGATCCAGCCGCGCGCCCTTGAGGTACTCGACGACCTCGGGGCGGCACCGTTCATCACCGCACGTGGGCTGATCGATCTGCCGACACGGTTTCACGAGCCGTCCGGCGTCGTCGTCGACAAGCCCACACTGCCCGTCCAGGCCAGCGAGAGCTTTTCCACGCCCTATCCGAACCCGGTCTGGATCGGCCAGTTCGATGTCGAAGCAGCGCTTCGCCGCCGACTGGAACTCCTCGGCGGTGCGGTCGAGTACGGCGTCCGTGCCATCGGCGCCGAACAGGACTCGGACGGGGTGACCGTCACGGTCTCGACGCCGGGTGGAGAACGGTCCCTGCGCGCTCGCTACGTCGTCGCTGCGGACGGCGGCAAGAGCGGTATGCGCAAGATCGCCGGTCTGCCGCTGATGGGTAAGACCTACGAGAAGCAGCGCTGGTACCTCGGCGATGTCACGACTACGAGCATCGACCGGGACCACATGCACATCTGGACCTCCGAGCGCGGGATGATCGGTCTGACGCCTCTGCCCGGGTCGGATCTGTGGCAGTTCCAGAGCCCGATCCGCCCGGAAGACGAGCCGGACGAACCCTCGCTGGAGTTCTATCAGGCGATGCTCGACGAGCGAGCCGGCAAGGGCACCGTGACCCTCACCAGCGCGACCTGGCTGTCGGTGTATCGGGTCAACGTCCGCATGGTCGAGCACTACCGTCAGGGCCGGATCTTCCTCGCCGGCGACGCCGCCCATGTGCATTCGCCCGCCGGCGGGCAGGGGATGGCCACCGGCATCCAAGATGCGTACAACCTCGGCTGGAAGCTCGCAGCCGTACTCCGCGGCGCCAAATCCACCCTTCTCGACACGTACGGTTTGGAGCGGATCCCGGTGGCTCGCGCCGTCCTCGAAGACAGCACCAGGAAGATGCAGGCCACCATGAAGACCATCACCGGTTCCAGCGACGCGGGACTCTCGTCCGCGCTCGGCAGCATCGCCGACGACATCACGACAGGTCTTCCCATCGGGTACCCGGACAGCCCTCTCACGCTGCGCTCCCCCCAGGACGCCGACGCGACGGTCTTCCCCGGAGACCGTGCACCGGATGCCGCCGGCCTGGACGGTCCCGGATTCACCGGGACCATGTTCGACCTGCTCCGGGGACCGCAGTGGACACTGGTGGCATTCGAGCACCGGCAGCCGCTCGAACTCGACGGCGCGAAGCCCGCACACCTGCACGTGCACCACATCACAGCATCGCCGGCCGAGGAAACGATCCACGACAGCGCGGGCGCATTCCAACGCCATTACCACGCAATCCCCGACGAGCTTTTTCTGATCCGCCCTGACGGATATCTTGCCGCGCGCGTTCCCGGCACGAACGAAGCGGACATCATCAACCACCTGGCCGCATTCCGTCCCGACGGCACGCAGTTGTAACCCACGAGGCGGGTAGCGGTGAGGCCGTCGTGTTGGTGCACGCGGGGTGTGCGGACCGGCGTATGTGGGACGCGCAGTTCACGGCCCTGTCGGCGCGGTACCGGGTGATCCGCCACGACTGGCGGGGCCGCGGCGGCTTTGCGGACGCGGTCGGGGAGTTCGGCCACCACCTCGATCTGCTGGCCCTGCTGGACGGGTGGGGCGTGGAGCGGGCCGCGGTCGTCGGGGCGTCCGACGGCGGCCGGATCGCGTTGGACGCCGTACTGACGGCGCCCGACCGGTTCCGTGCGCTGGTGCTCATCGCTTCGGGCCTCTCGGGACTCCGGTGGCCGAAGACGATGGTGGAGCGGGGCCGACGGCGTCTGCTCGACGCGGTCCCGGCGGAGCGGCTGCGGCGCTATGAGGAGGGGGCCGCAGAGTGGATCGATCCCGCTGATCTGGACGGCGTCGCGGCGGCGGACGTGGAGTTCCTGGTGGCGGGAGAGGGACGGGACCGTACGGCGCTGTGCCCAGAGGTGTGGCGGCGCGCCGTGGAGATGGACCGGCTGGCCCGGCAGCGGATCTGGAGCGGGCCGCGCGTCACGGAGCTGACGGCGCGGCCCGCGGCTCGGGAACGGCTCGCCGAGGTGACGGTCCCGACCCTGGTGTCAGCGGACGGTGTGACGTGCCGGAGATCCTGGAAGTCTCCGCACTGCTCGCACGGGAGATCCCGGGGGCCCGGCACATCGAGCTGCCCGACACCGGTCAGCTGCCGCCGCTGGAACGGCCGGCGGAGGTCACAGCCGCCCTTGAGGAGTTCCTCGGGTCGGTGGGATTGGGGTCAGCGGATCACGGTGCCTGACTCCTGCCCCGTCTGCGGGGATGCACCTGCTGTCGCGCGGCGGGCCCTCGCGGCGGCGCTGGACCGGGCCCGCTCCAGTGCCTGCGCCGTGTCGGCCGCGCAACCCACGCCCCACACCGTCCGAGCCGCAGCCGGCCCCGAGCACTCGGCGTAGACGACGACTTGGGAGGTGCCGTCCGGTGCGGGCCGGGGGTGCTCCATGTGGGAGAGGATCCGGACGTCGGCCCGGGGCCGGTGTTCCGCCTCGTCCGCCGCGTCCAGGTACTCGGTCCAAAACAGCGCTCCCAATTGCTCCGCGCCGATCTCGCCGCCGTCCGCGTCCATGTGCTCCTGTACGGTGCGGGCGAACTCGATCTGGAGGCGGCGGGGCAGGTCGAAGCCGTGCTCGTGCAGCATCAGATAGGCGACGCCGCCTTTGCCGGACTGGCTGTTGAGCCGGATGACGGCCTCGTACGAGCGGCCGACGTCAGCCGGGTCGATCGGCAGATAGGGAACCTCCCACCGGGCGTGCTCCAACGGCACGCCGTCGCGGGCGGCCCGCTGCTCCAGCGCCGCGAAGCCCTTCTTGATCGCGTCCTGGTGGGAGCCGGAGAAAGAGGTGTGGACGAGATCGCCGGCGTAGGGGTGGCGGGGGTGGACGGGCAGCCCGGTGCACTCCTCGACGGTGCGGCGGACCGCGTCGATGTCGGAGAAGTCGATGCCGGGGTCGATGCCCTGGGCGTGCAGGTTGAGGCCGAGGGTGACCAGACAGACGTTGCCGGTGCGCTCGCCGTTGCCGAACAGACAGCCCTCGATGCGGTCGGCACCGGCGAGGACGGCCAGTTCGGCGGCGGCCACAGCGGTGCCGCGGTCGTTGTGCGGGTGGACGGACAGGGCGACGTGTGCTCGGCGGGACAGCCCGCGGTGCATGCGCTCCACCTGGTCGGCGTAGACGTTGGGTGTGCTGCGCTCGACGGTCGCGGGCAGGTTGAGGACGATCTCGCGGTCGGGGCCCGGCTGCCAGACATCCATGACCGCTTCGCAGACCTCCAGCGCGAAGTCGTCCTCGGTCTCGCTGAACAACTCGGGCGAGTACTCGAAGCCGAGAACGCAGTTGGTGAGGTGCTGTTCCGCGTATTTCAGGACGTGCTCGGTGCCGCGCACGGCGAGGCTCGTGCACTCTTCACGGGTGACACCGAACACCACCCGGCGGAAGAGGGGAGACGTGGCGTTGTAGAGGTGGACGGTGGCGGCGGGGGCGCCGGCCAGGCAGCGCACGGTCTGTTCGATCAGTTCCTCGCGGGCCGGGGTGAGAACGGAGATGCGGACGTCGTCGGGGATGCGATCCTCGGTGATCAGCCGTCGTACGAACGTGTGGTCGGCGCGGCTCGCGGCGGGGAAACCGACCTCGATCTCGCGGTAGCCCATGGCGATCAGCGTCTCGAACAGTCGCACCTTGCGGTCGGGGCTCATCGGTTCGATCAGCGCCTGGTTGCCGTCCCGCAGGTCCGTGGCGAGCCAGCGGGGCGCCGCGGTGAGGATTCTGCCGGGCCAGGTGCGGTCGGGCAGGTCCACGGGCCGCGGCCGTGCGTAGCGGTGGGACGGCATGACTCCGGGGCGCCGGCCCGCGATCCCGTTGTCCTGGGGTGGTTTCACGACTGGGTGCTCCTTGCGGATGTCGCGGTCTCGGTGGCGGGAGGCGCGGCCGGTCGAGCGGGGGCGGCCTCCTCGCTTCGGACCGTCGCGCAGGCGACGGCGCCGAGCACGATGACCCCGATAGGCAGCGCCATCGACGTACGCATCACCAAGATGTCGTCTCCCCCTCCCCCGGTCCCGGTCTGCACCAGCGCGCCGACCGCGGAGCTGCCGACCACCGAGCCCAGCTGCCGTACGGTGTTGAGGACGCCGGAGGCCGCGCCGGCGACCGCCGGTTCGACGCCCCGCATCGCCACGGCCGCCATGGGGGCGATCAGGCAGCCGTTGCCCATGCCGACCACGACCATCGGGGCGACGAACGCGGCCCACGCCGTGTGCGGGCCCATCACCAGCGCGTTCCACAGCATGCCGACGCCGGTCAGCAGCATGCCGGTGAGCAGTACGTACTTGCCGTCGACCTTGTCGGTGAGCCGCCCGGCGAACGGTGCGAGGGCCATGGACACCACGGAGGCGGGGGCGAGCGCGAGACCTGCCGTGAGGGCGCTGAAGTGCAGCACGTTCTGGAAGTAGAGGGAGAGCAGCAGCATCAGGCCGAGCACGCCGACCGAGATCGTGGCGGAGACGACGTTCATCGCTGTGTAGTTCCGGTTGCGGAACAGCGCGAACGGCACCAGGGGCTCGCGGCCCTGGCGGCGCTGCTGCTGTGCGATGAAGGCCGCGAAGAGGATGACGGCGGCGCCGAGCAGGGCCCAGATGACGCCGTTCCAGTGGTATCGCCGGCCCTCCGTCAGGGCGAAGGTCAGGCAGAACACGGCGGCCGCCGACACCAGGACACCGGTGAGGTCGAGCCGGTGTGTGCTGCCCTGGCGGATGTCGGGGACGACGAGGAAGAGGACGGCCAGCACGAGCACGCCGACGGGGACGTTGACGAAGAAGATCCAGCGCCAGCCGGGGCCGCTGACCAGCAGGCCGCCCAGCGCCGGGCCGGCCACGGCGGCGACGCCCGCCACCGCGCCCCACACACCGAGCGCCGCACCGCGCCGCTCGGCCGGGAAGGCGCCCACGATCAGGGTCATGGTCTGCGGGATGAGCAGCGCCGCGCCCAGGCCCTGCACCAGGCGGGCGGCGATGAGCTGACCGGGGCTGTCCACCAGGGCACAGGCCAGGCTCGCGAGTGTGAACAGCGCCACGCCGACGGCGAAGAGCTGGCGCGGGCCGCGCAGATCGCCCAGCCGGCCCGCCGTGATCAGCAGCGCGGCGAGCACCAGGATGTAGCCGTTCATCGACCACAGCACCTCGTCGAAGGAGGCGTGCAGGCTGTGGATCATGCTGGGGATGGCGATGTTGACGATCGTCAGGTCCAGCAGTGTCATGAAGAAGCCGAGGGACAGGACGACCAGGATCGCCCAGGGGTTACCGCGTACGGTGCTCATGCGGGGTTCCCGCTCCTGCTGTACGCGCCGGCGTTTTCCGTGCCGTCGTGCTGTTCGTCGCTCTCCTGCCACAGCATCGCCGGGACCTTGTTGGTCCGCTCGATCCGGGCCAGCCGGCTCACTTGACGGGCCCGCAGCGCGCCGGGGTACTGCCGGGCCACCGCGGCCAGATGGTAGAACTCGCCGGTCAGCCGGTCGCAGACGGCATCGGGGTCGGCGGTGCCGGTGAAGTCCAGGGTCAGCGCGCCGGCCGCACGCGCCGAGTCGGTGGCGCGGGTGAGTCGTAACTGCGCCTCCACCACGCCCGGTTCTCGGCGTACGACGTCGATCAGCTCGCTCACCTTGAACAGCGCGCTGCGCAGGGTGAGCGCGTCGTCGGCCCGGCCGAGCACCGTCAGCCCGTCGGGGCGCCCGCAGCGGCAGTCGGCAGGCGCCACCCGGTCGCCGAGGCGGTAGCGCACGACGGGGATGGTCCAGCCGTCGCCGACCCGGCTCAGCAGGGCGCCGTCCTCGTCGGGTTCCATCAGTTGGTCGGGCAGCAGATGCAGGACCGTCTCGTCACAGCCGGGCTGGTTCGCGGCCATCACCCAGGTCTCCACCGAGCCGTAGTTGCCCCACAGTCCGGCGCCGGGGAAGGCCCGGCGGATCAGGTCGCGTTTGTTGCCGGTCCAGGGCTCGGCCATCCAGATGATGGTGCGCACGGGAAGACTTTCCCCGGTGTCGAGGACGCCGCGCGCGAAGTCGGCGAGCCCGGTGGGGGTGCCCGCCAGGGCGTTGACACCGACCTCGCCGAACATGGCCAGCCAGCGGCCGACCTCGTCGGGCTCGTAGGGGCCGGAGGGTACGACCGTGCAGCGGCACTTCTCGGCGAGGGTCTGCATGTAGTAGTGGGAGCCCCACATCCGGCCCGCGTTGAAGAGGTTGAGCAGCGTGTCGCCCGGTTGCAGGGGCCGCCAGAAGGCCAGCAGCCGCTCCAGGGCCATGCCGTGCGGCACATGGGTCAGCTTGGGGGTGCCCGTGGTGCCGCCGCTGGACATCAGGACGCTGCCGGCGTTCTGGGCGGCCAGGCGGGTCTGGGCGTAGATCTCGGCGGGCCCGCTGACGGTGAGGTCGGACACCTCCCGGGCGGTGTCCGATACGGGTGGGCCGCCGGCGTCGGCCAGCTTCCCGGCGTGCGCCAGCAGGTCGTCGGTCGGTATGTGCCCGATCATCGTGCGCTCTTCTCCCCCTGGTCCGGACGGTCGCTGGTGTGTGGGCCGCCGCGCAGGAACTCCCGGTGCGCGGCGCGGTAGGCGTCGAAGCGTGCCGCGATGATCTGCCGCTGCTCGCGCGCCGCCTGCGGCGAGCCGGGGAAGCCGACGGCGCCGTCGGGCTCCACCTCCGACAGCCAGAACCGCTCCCCGTCGTGCAGGAAGTCGACGGCGATGTACGGCATGGGCATGCGGGAGGCGACGTAGTCGACGGTGTCGGCGAGTTCGGGCGGCAGCGGCACGTGCTCCATCCCGCCGCCCGAGGAGAGGTTGGCGGTCAGGGAGGTGCCCTGCGGGATGCGGCGCAGCACCGTGTGGGGCTTGCCGTCGATGACGTAGACCCGGAAGTCGTTGATGCCCTCGCCGAGGTACGGCTGGCAGACCAGAACGGTCTCCGCGCCGGCGGCCAGGCCGACCACGCCCTTGAGTTCCTCGGCGCTGTGCACCAGGCACACGCCCTGGCCCATGCCCCAGTAGGCGGGTTTGACGATGAGCGGATAGCTCAGGCCGTCCAGGGCCGCCTCGTAGGTCAGGGCCGGCGAGTCCCGGCCGGCCCCGATCCGTACGGTCGGCACGTGGGGCAGCGGGCTGTCCGCGAGGTGCAGCATGGTGGCGGTCTTGTCGTTGGCGAGGAACGACAGCCGGGGCGGGATGGGCAGGAAGAAGCCCGCCGCTTCGAGGATGGTGTAGAGGTAGAGCTGGTTGCAGACGTCCGTGGTGTGGTGTGCCAGGGACCACAGCGAGGTCACGAACACCGTGTCCCGCGGGGTGACTTCGGCACCGTCCAGGAAGACGCGGGGCGCGCCCGTGCCCGTGGTGTCCACGGACACCTCTTCCGGCTTGTGCAGGGACATCGCCCAGCCGTGTTCCCGGGCCACCTCCTTGTAGATGCCCCAGACGTGCGTCCACTCCTTGGTGCGCATCCGCTCGGTGCCGCGGTCCGGGTAGATCCAGCACAGCCGACGGCCGGCGGCCTGCTCAGCGGGTGCGGTGGTCATCGACGCTCCAGTTCCGTGAGTTCGGGTGCCGTTCGGTTCGCTTCCGTCCGTTCGCCCTCGTCATCGGGCCGTCCATGCGCGGATCGCGCGGTGGAAACGCTCGGGTTCCTCAAGGAACGGGAGGTGTCCGCTGCGTTCGAAGAGCTGCAGGCGGGCTCCGGGGACGGCGTCGGCCAGCCAGGTCCCGACGGCGCTGGGGTAGATCTGGCTCAGGGCGCCGTGCAGGAACAGCACCGGCACCCCGAGCGACGGCAGGCGCCCGCGCCAGTCCTGGCGCAGCGCGTCCTGCCACAACTGCCGCTTGGCGCCGCTGCGGCAGTCTGTCGCGGCAGAGGTCAGCTCGTCGACCAACTCTTCGGCGGGAGTGGCCCCTTGGGCGAAGAAGCTGCGGACAAGGCCCTCGGTGGTGGCGCGGTCCGACGCGCTGAGCAGCCGGTCGACCTCCGCCACTCCGGCAGCATCCAGCCCGCCGAAGGCCGCGTGCTCCCAGCCGTTCTCGGAAGGCAGGTAGGGGGTCTGCTCGACGGAGATCAGGCCGGTGACCCGGTCGGTGCCGTACCGGTCCAGGTAGCGGTAGGCGACGGTGGCGCCGAGGGACCAGCCGAGCAGCGTCAGCCCCCGTACGTCCAGTTTCTCGGCCAGAGCCTGCAGATCCGCCGCGCAGCGGTCCACGGTGACCGGCTCGGCGCCCTCCGGCGTGGCGCCGTGGCCGCGCAGGTCCACGGTGATGACGCGGTGATCATGGGCCAGTTCGGCGACGCTGCGCGCGAAGAAGGCCGAGGGCGCCCCGAGGCCGTGGACGAGGAGGAGCGGCGGACCGTCGCCGGTGTCCTCGAAGTGGACCGACTGGCCGTCGTCCAGCGACAGTTCAGGCATGCGACTCCTCCGTGCCGCTGCCGTCGGCGGTGTTCTCGCCGGGGGCGGCCTCGGCCTCCCAGCGCTTGCGCAGCAGCGGTTTGTCCGGCTTGCCGACCGGCGTGTGCGGGATGTCGTCGGTCAGCCGTACGGTGCCCGCCAGACCGTGGGCGCGCAGCACGGCCTCGACGGACTTGCGGACCTCGTTCCCGGACCGGGCGGGATCGGGACGCACCGCGAGCAGGACCTCGTTGCCGTATGCGCCGGGGCGCGCGGGCAGCGCCACCGACTCCAGGACCGGGCACTGTGCGGCGATCTCCTCGTCGAGGGCCGGCGCGGACAGCGGGCCGTCAGCGGCCGCCAGGATCTCGGTGACCCGGCCCAGGATGCGCAGTGATCCGTCCGCCTGCCGCTGCGCCACGTCGCCGGTCCAGAACTCGTCGCCGCGGAAGGTGCGGGCGTTCGCCTCGTCGCTGCCGACGTAGCCCTCGCTCGTACAGTCCGACGACAGCACCAGCTCGCCCAGGTCGGGCCGGTCCGGCGACAGGGGTTCGAGCCGGGTGTCCACTCCTTCGACGGGGAACATCCCCAGGCCCGCCTGGAGCACGTCGGCCATGTTGCCGAGAGCCAGGCCGAACTCGGTCGAGCCGTAGATCTGCCGGATGTGGATGCCCAGCACCTCGGCGGCGTCGCTCATCTGGGCCGCGCTGAGATAGGCGCCGCCGCACAGCGGCCGGCGCAGCCGCGACAGATCGGGTGCCGGGCCGTCGGCCGCAGCCCGCGCATACTCCTCGTAGTGGCGGGGCAGCGCGCTCATCGCGGTCGCGCCGTGTTCCTCGATCTGCCGCAGCAGGACGTCGGGCCCCGCGTGCGGGTCCGCGAGCACCAGTTCGGCGCCGGACAGCAGGGCGGCGAAGACGTGCAGGTCGGTTGCGTGTGCCACGTCGAGGGTGTGGCGGCAGAAGAACACGTCGGCGGCGGTGATCTGGGTGTCCGCCAGCCAGCGCCGGCGCTCGCGCAGGAACCGGTCCTGCCGCCACACCATCTGCTTGGGAAAGCCCGTCGATCCGGACGTCCACAGGGCGCGGAAGATCCCGCTGTGCTGCTCACCGGGCGCACGCGGAGCGGGCGCGGCACAGGTGAGGTCATCGAGCGCGGCCACGGGCGGGGAGCCGTCGGGGAACGCCCGGTCGTGGTCGGCGACGATCAGGCGGGGTTCGGTCAGGCGCAGCGCCGTCGCGGTGTCGGCCGCGTCGAAGTTGCTCATCAGGGGCACGTACCGGGCGCCGGTCCGGGCGACGGCCAGGATGAGCGCGAGGTAGCCGATGCTGTTGTGCAAGGAGCACGCCACGACGGCACCGGCGCCGATCCCGTGACCGCGCAGACCGGCAGCCGTGCGGTCGACCAGCTCGACCAGTTCCGTGTAGCTGAGGGATGTGCCGTCGGTGGTGGTGACGGCCCGGGCGTCGGGCCGGCGTACCGCGATGTCATGCAGGGCCTGGTAGAGCACGGTTCACCTCGATGCGTGTGTCGACCGCCGGCTCGGGCGGGTGGTGCCGGTGCGGAACGGGACGGTGCGTGTACGTTTTTCGCCTCGTGCGGGGTGTCCTGCTTCGTGCGGTGGCCCTTGCGTGCGGCGTCACGCCTCGTTCCAGCCCGCGTACGTGGCGAAACGCCAATCCTTGGCGAGGCAGTCGACGGCGCTGAAACCTGCCTCGCGCAGCCACCCGAGCTGGGCGTCGACGTCGATGGGGACGTCGTGCTTCATGCGCTCCCGGCCGGCGGCCCATTCCTCGGCCGGAGTTCCGGAGGCGTGCACATGGGCCTCATGCTGCTCGTCGTACATCTTTTCGAGCACGTCCGTCGGCGCCAGGACCTGCTCGACATTGACGAAAATCCCGCCGGGCCGAAGGATCGTCCGTATTCGGACGAACAAATCCCGCTTTTCCTCATGCGTCAGGTGGTGGATGGAGAGCGCGGACACTACGGCGTCGAATGGGCCGGCGGGCAGCTCGTCGAGGTGGTCGGCGACGCGCACCGACACCTGGTCGTCCGCGGCGAAGCGCTGCCGCGCCTGGGCGAGCATCGGCTCCGAGCGGTCCTGGAGTACCAGGTCGGCCTTGGGGAGACGGTCACGCAGCGCGGCGCTGAGCAGTCCGGTGCCCGCGCCCAGATCCAGGACGCGCGGCGCTGCCCCCGCCGACATGGCCACCGCGCTGACCGCGCTGTCATAGAGGAGGTCGAAGGAGGGGATGAGCTGCCGACGCAGGGCATCATAGGTTTCCGGATTCCACAGCTCGGTGCGCGAGGAATTACCGGCTGCTGCAGTTTGCGACATGATGGTGATTTCTCTCTGAAGATGTTCGGTTTTCTGTCTGATGACGAGACGACGGCGGGCAGAACAGCGCGATATCGCGAGCATCTGTAAAAAGGTGCGCTGCTCCAGCGGCTCCCGGGAGGAGTCATTGTTGGGCGCGCATTGAATCGATCCCGCCCACTGCCATGAGACTAACTTCGATCACAGAGCCGGGCAAACTTCGATTTATTATCGCCCTGATCAGCAAGAGTTTTCACGCCTGGCATGGAAGCCTTCATTCCTGTATCTGGGCGTCCGAACGCGAGTCGAGAGGACGGGGCCTCGCCGCCGCCTGACCGAGCCTGCACCGTCTCCCTGGTGGTAGCTTTTCGGTCAGTCTCGTATAACTCCGCACGGGGCGTCGCGGCGCATTCAAGCCCTTGGCGCCGCCACCGCCTGTAGTCTGCATTAGTCCGAAAGCGGTCGACTGCCGGCAGGTAAATAAAAACTCGGCAAAAGAATTCCCGTGAGGGCGAAGACCGGTTGGAAAAGAAGGGGGAACCGGTGCATCGCAACCTGGACGTGGGTCAGCTCCGCACGCTGGTCACCATCATGCGCACGGGCGGCTTCCGGCGGGCGGCGCAGGCCCTGTCCCTCACCCAGCCCGCCGTCAGCCAGCACATACGGCGCCTTGAGTCGCTATTGGGCGGCCCCGTGTTCGCCAGTACCGGTCGCCGTCTGGAACTCACATCCGGGGGGCGGGAGCTGTACCACTACGCCTGCCGCCTCATCGCCCTCAACGACGAGGCCACTGCCCGGATCACCGCCGAGCGCCCGATCGGCGTCGGCATCGGCGTCTCCCCGTTCCTCGAAGAAGCCCTGCCGGAATTCCTCGCCGTCATGATGAACCTGATGCCGTGGACTCGACCGACCGTCCACACCGACCTGAGCGAACCGCTGGCGGCCCGCGTGACGGCCGGCGAACTCGACATCGCCCTAGTCCTGCGCCACCCTCATGAACCCGGATCCCGGTCAGTCGGCTCGGTGTCTCTCGCCTGGTACGGCAGCACCCCGTCACCCGCGTCCGGTTCCGTACCGATCGCGCTTTGTGGTGAGCCGTGCAGCCTGCGCCGGCAGGTCCTTGCCGTCCTCACCGCCCAGGACCAGCCCTGGCACCTCGCCTATGAGGGCCCCGATGTCCCCGGTCTTCGGGCCGCGGTCGCCGCCGGGCTGGGCCTGACCTGTCTGCCCGCCCACAGTCCCGATACGAGGACCCTGCCTCGGCTGCTCCCCGAGGCGCTGCCACCACTGCCCACCCCCGGCCCTCTGCCGGTGTCCCTCACCCTCGCACCGACCGCGAGCGCACCGCTGGTGGAGGCGGCCTTCTTCGCCGCCCGGCACGTGCTGCGCCCTTACCTCAGCACCGAACCCGCGCCCGTCCCAGTCTGCCCACCGTTGTTGGCGGCACCGTGAGACGTCCGGTGCGGCCCGGGCTCCCGGCCGGGCTGTCACCCGAACACCGTTCCACCGGATCCGCTGAGTCGGCCGGGAGATCTGCGCTATGCCGGAGGGATGAGGTATCCCGATGGCGGAGGGCTGACAGCTGAGGAGCGCATTCGGCGTGAGCGGGTCCGGTTGGCGGCCGCCGATCTGATGGAGGCCGGGGCCGGGGCCGGTGACCGGGAGGTCGCCCGGCAGTTCGGGGTGACCCGGATGTCGGCGAACCGCCGGCGGTGGGCGCTGGCCGCGGGCGGTCGGCAGGCCCTGGTCTCCAAGGGCCCCGGTGGTGCCCGCTGCAAGCCGGATGCCGGTCAACTGTGGGTGCTGGAGGCGGTGCTGGATGCCGGCCCGGCCGCCGCCGGCTGGAGCGACCAGTGCTGGGCTTCGCCAGGATCGCCGAGGTCGTGCACCGCCGGTTCGGCATCATGTACACCCTGACCGGGCTGGATCTGCTGCTGCACCGCATCGGCCAGGTGCTCCCCGAGCCGTAGCCCAGCTCCTGGGGCAGGAACTCCTAGGGGATCGCGGTGTACAGCACGCACAGGATCCTGTTGAGCACCCGCCGGTCATCCAGCTGTGTGCGCCCCGGGTACCGAGTGCGCCACTCGATCATCGGCGGCAGCGGAGCGACCCGCTCCCCCAGCCCGTCCTCGACTTCCCACGGTCTGCGCTCCCCCATGCCACACCCCACCATCCACGGGATCCAAGCACAACACCAGCCGACGGCCTGTCATATCAAGGCGCAAGCGGCTCATTTTGCCAGGAAGTAGTTGCACTTCCAGAACTCTCCAATCGATGCAGAGTGGGCCGGGCGCCCTCGGCGACGCCCGTCGCCATCGCTGTTCGGCGGAGCGGAACCTTGGCGGCCGATTCGCCGGAACCCCACCTGCCGGTCTTGACCGCTGGCAAGACCGGCAGCGCGGGCGCGTGTTGCCGCCGATCTCCAGCTAATGGCCCTAGTACGCGCTCAACTTCGGAGTCGGGGCTGAGCGAAACCGCTGGCCAACGTGCATTCCGGCACCGACTCGGCCGGCGCCACCACCGTCGTGGCGGTCGCCGCCGCATTCCGGCTCGCTGACGTAGTGCCTCTATCGCGCCTCGCGCCCTCCTCATTCGCTGGCCATCGGCGACCAATGACTGCGGACCGCGCGGCCCAGCCCGGACGACATGGCGCCCTCCACTCCGAAGCGGACCGCATGGCGGGGGCTGCCACTCGGGCGTCTACTGCTCGGCGCGGACGCGGACTTGCAGGCCGCGGAGTTCGCGCCGGGGGAAAGCCCACGTTGCGAGCGCATCGCAGAGCCGGCCGGCATGTCCGCCCTCGGTGAGACGCTCTCGGAACTCGGACAGCACGCTGTGATGGAAGCCAGGATCGTCGAACTCCAGCGCGAGGGCGTATGTGAAGTCGTTGCGGCAGCGAACCACCTCCGCGGCACCAGCTCGGGCTCGCTCTTCTTCGGGAAGGGGGTGTCTTCATCACCCCCGTGCCCTTGGCCCCGGCGGCAAGGTCCGTCGCACCGCCGGAGGGCCATGGCGGCGGCATCATGCCACTGCCGAAGCCAGCAAGCCCGGGACGTCTATGGAGCCGGTGGCAGTGTGAGTTGCTGTTGCTGCCGGCCGATCTCAGAGATACGCGGTCAGCGCGGCAGCAGTGGCCGGGTGGCGCAGATAGGATGCCACCCGATGGAAGTCGATCATATGAATGTTGGCTTCGGTATCGTGGTCGATTCCGTCGAATCGTGTGCTGAGCCATCGGGGGATGGCGACGATGTCACCCGCGTCCGCGAAGTTGATCCAGCGCGTGACGCCGGGCGGGCGGCTGCCACGGGCGCCTACCGGGGCGGGCATGAGCCGTTCGAACACCACTGACGGTATGCCCAGTGGCGAGCCGAGGGTGAGCAGCAAGTCGACCTGGAGCGCCGGTTGCGACCAGAGCGCTTCGTAGGCGACGACCGAACCGAGCGAGTGAGCGATGACTATCTGCGGCCGGTGTTCGGCTATCGCGTTGGCGACCTCGGCGCGTGCGGCCTGTCGCTCCGGCGATGTCGGCTGGCCGAGGTAGGTGTGCACCTCACGGCAGAACACGGCGACGAACGCGGACATGGCCTTCTCGGATATCCCGCCTCGCCGGGCCAGCCAAGCGACCGCCTGCCGGACCGGCAGTGTGAGACGCCCCTGCCGTACGGCGGTGCTGTCGACCTCAGCGACGAGGGCGGCCAGGATCTCCAGTTCCATCGGTGACAGGCCGCCGATGTCCGTTTCGGTGCCCTGCCGCCCGTTGGAGTGCAGATGGTGGGCGTAGTACGCGATCCGCAGATCCATTGCCGTCGTGCGTGTCCCGAGACCATGGGCCAGCGAAGTGCCCCAGGCGTGAGCGAGTTTGTCGGCGGCCTCGGCGGAGCGCAGCCCGGGAATATGGTTGCCCACGCCGTGGACCCCCGTGATTCTGGTCATCGGGAACCGACCCAGGTCAGGCGTGAGAGATCGAAGGCGGCAACCTCGCGGCGGTAGCCGACAGCCAGCAGTCCGCGTGGATGCACCGCGAGACATTTGATCCATCCGCCGGGCAGGAGTGTCTGGCCGAGGACCGTTCCGCCGGCGAGGTCGTAGACGCGCAGCACACCGTCCTGTGTGCCTGTGACGACGATCGGACGGCCGTCCACGACCCCGGCGGCCAGCGCGGAAACGAACCCCTGCGCATGCTGTGGTGACATGACATGCTTCCCGGTCCGTGCGTCCCAGGCGCGGAGGTTGCCCCCGTTTCCCGCGCAGACCACGACGGGAGTGTCGGCGTGGTCGAGCGTCGCCAGGTAGTTCGCGCTCGACCAGCCGTCGTAGCCGGTGAGCACCTGGCCGGTAGGGCTTCCGGTCGCGATGTCATGCAACACGATCCTCCTGGTTTCCCGGTCGTCATCGGTGACGACGGTGGCGAGGATGGGGCGGCCGTCCACCGTCAGGGCACAGGGTGACGCCCCGGAAACGGATCCTTCGAAGCTGAATTCGCGGAGCAGACGGCAAGTCCAAAGATCCCACACGCGAGCCTGGTTCTCCCAATGAGTGCTGATGATGATCTGCCGGTCCTGCGACGGAAGGCAGGACACGGAATACGCCCATGCCCTGTCGGCTTCGCCACCGCCACGCAGCGAGCCCAGAAAGCGTCCGGTCGCCAGGTCGTGCAGCCCGATCGATTCGCGTGGGCTGCCGGTGATCGCGATGTCCCTGCCGTTGAGCCGGGTGAACGCGAACGAGGTGATCCGGAGCCGGCCGTGCGCCATGGACGGTCCGTACGGACGGCCGGTATAGGCGTCATGCTTGTGGATGTCACCGAGATGACCGCCGCTGAGTACCAGGTGACGTCCGCCCGTTTCGGTGATGGCGATCGACTCCACGCCGATCTCGTGCCCGGGAACGGGATCGCCGATCCGGGTGCCGGCCGGCCAGAGGTCGGCCACCCAGACGGTGTCCTGGTGGGCGCAGGCAACGACCACGGGACGGTCGTCTATCCGAGTACAGAGGATGTCGTTGGCCGATCCCGTGGCCGGTTCGAACTGGATCGGTTCCTGTACGGCCTCGCCGGTGCGCAGGTCCCGGACGGTGACATCGCCGAAGCCGCCTCCGACGACGACGTAGTCCTTGCCGTCGATCGATGTGCAGGCGAGGGCGTGGACCCCCTCAGGGTGTTCCACCGGCCTTGCTCGCAACTCGGCGGTGAACGGGTCCCGGACCATGATCACGCCGGGATGACGGGTGCCACCCACCTGATGTACCTGGCTCGCCGTGACCACGACGGGCCGTCCGTCGAGTCGCCCGACGGTGCCGACCACATCGGACTGGTGACCACCGAACTCGGGCCCGATGAACCCGCCCGTGCGGAGATCGAGCACCAGACAGACGCCGTCGTGATAGCCACACACCAGGACCGGGCGATCCCCGAGTTCGCCGACCTGGAGCGAGGACACAAAGGCGGGCCGGGGCGTGTGTGTGCGCACCAGTCGTCCGGTTTCCAGGTCGCGGACCACAATGGCCGAGTCACCCTCGCCCACTGCGAAGACTGGACGTCCGTCAAGTGTGGCGCAGGCGAGTCGCCTGTTCACCGCCTGAGTGACGTGGCGAAGCAGCACCTCGCCGGTGTGCAGCGACCACACCCAGACCTGTCCGCTGTGCAGGGTGACCATGACCGGCTTCCCGGCAAGCTCACTGACCGCGATCGCGGAGCCCCCGGCGCCGGCGCCGGCCGTCATCGGTGGCATGACGTGTTCACCGGTGCGGATGTCCCGCACACGGATGACGGCCTTGTCGCCCTTCTGGTCGGTACCGGTGCTGAGCAGCACCTGCCTGCCGTCGACCACGGCGGTGGCCAGCGAGTAGACGTGGAAGTCGTTGTCGTGGCGGAGCGCCACGCGGAGCGCCGGTTTGAGGTCGGATCCGGTGGAGAAGGTCGGCCGTAGGACGGGGGGTGGTCCGTCCGGCGGGTTGTTGAACCGCTCCGCCATGGCGCCTGCGCCGAACCTTGCGCTGTTGAGAGCGAGGATCTGCCGCCGGGTCGAGGCATCGGTCGGCCCGAGATCCTTGATCGCCGCGCGGTAGACGGTCGCCAGGAGTACTGCTGTTCGCGACTTCGCCCTCGTCAGCTCGGGGATGAGCGTGGCGGGATCGGCGTAGACCAGGAATTCGGGATCGGTCAGCAACTCGTCGAGCCGGTCGTCCTCGACCGCGTGTTGCACGATGTGGCGGAGCAGGTACGGCTCCGCGTCCGACCAGGCCCGCACGCCGCCGGCGGCGCAACGGACCTGCCCGAGCAGGACGTCCACGACTACGGCGGTGTCGCTGGGGCTCATGTCGCCAAAACCGCGCTGTCGACCGGCCGGGCTCGCAGGTACTCGGCAAGCCCCTCGTGGAACAGCCGGAACACGCTGTTGCCTGCGATGTCAGCGGACTGACGCAAGAAGAACCGCCCTTCCCCAAGGGCTTTGCGAACATCCCGCATGGACGGCTGCCCCAGGTCCATGCCGGTGGCGTAAAGCGGGGCGAGCGCGCGGATCAGGGTCGGGGGCATACCCTCGCCGCGGGCGTGCGCCACGGCCGCCAGCACCGGCCGCAGCCAGGGAGCGCCGGTCGGCTGGCGGAGTGACATCTCAAGAACGGCGGGAAGCGTCGTGGGAATGACCGAAGCCAGCCGGTCCACGGCCGCGTGCTCGGTGATGCGGGGAAACGTGCGGATCAGATAGTCGGTGAACAGGGACGCGATGAGGTAGCCGCCCCAACGTTCCTCGCCGGGCCCGCTGGGCTGGGCCAGCACCTCGGCGATCCGCTCGGCGAGCGGGGTGACGAACCGCTGGCCGTCGATGGAGCCGTACCAGTCGCTGGCGGGCAGCACACGTTCCACATAGGTCCGCAGGCCGGACCGGATCTCGTCAACGGGTGTCTCGTCGAGGTCCAGGATGGATCCGCCGGCCTGTCGGGTCGCGGCCTGGAGCGCACCGAACTCCCGCCAGGGCCGCATCCCGACCAGCAACCGGCACGCGCCCTCGCCATCCGGTCGATGGGCGGAGGCCAACGGCACCAGCAGTCGGGCACAGAGGTCACCGGCGTTCAGCGCTTCGTCGAGCGCGTCGATGACGATCACCGGGGGTTTGTCCGCGCGGACAACGGCAGTCAGGAGGTCCGGCACCGAGCGGGCCCCGAAGGACAGTTGAGCGGCGATGGACTCGACGACCGCGTCGACGGACGCCTGCCGGGCATGCACGGCGGCCAGGTGCGGGTTGGCCGACGGGGCGGGCAGGTGCCCCCAGACTTCCTCGGTTGGGCTGCGCAACACCGGATGAGCCGCGCAGACGAGCACGCCGAGCACCGCGGACTTCCCCACGCCCGGACTGCCCGTCACGATCCTCGGTGACGCGGTTCCGGCGCCGTTCATCCACGCGGACAGCTCGGTGAGTTCACGTCGCCGCCCCTGGAACACACCGGGACGCCGGCCTGCGTCCCGCCGGCCTGCGGCACGATCGCGAAAATGCCGGGCGTCGACCAGGTGGTCCAGTTCGCGGACGAACTCGGCGAGACGATCGGCGACATCGACCAGGGCTTCGTCAAAGGCCGCTTGGCGGTGGTCCGGGTTGGTGAAGAACGGCAGGTGTAGCCGCGCGGCCTCCATCGTGTCGATCGGCGTGCCGGTCGGATCTTGGAACGGACGGGCATGGACATCCGGCCGGCCGCCGACCATGAGCTCACGGATGCGGGAGGTCACGGCGAGATAGGGGACGGCGGGCCTTGACGGGTGCGTCACGAAGTCACCGGCTGCCACCTCCCGCAGTGCGGTGACCACGGCCTGGCTGAACGAACAGTTGAAAGCGTCCTCGCCGGGTGCCGACGCGGCCAGTACCCAGCACCGGTTCGACGCCCGAAAGGGGCGTTTCAGCCACCGGGGCGCCGCCGCACCGCCGGACCGGCAGAAATCGAGGAGGAAAAGGGTCTGTGGACTGTCACCGGCGGCACCGGCAACCGACCGCAGCCAGACATCGACATCGGACAACTCATGGCGTTGTCCGTCAGCGCCCACAGCGTGGACCGTGTCCGTCTCCGGTGACTCGTCACCGTGGGTGATGACGTGGACGATCAACACATCGTCGGCTTCGCATTCGCGGATGACGGCGCATACAGCCGCGCCCAGCTCGCCCGAACCCGGCGACGCGTCACCGGTCAACAGCGTCACGCGATAGCCAAGGTCTTCCAGCGCAGCCGAGACCTGCGCAGCCCAATCATCAGCACCGGGGATCGGCCGCCAACGGACCTGACCGATGTATTCCTCGTCCACCCAGTCCGATTCTGCCGCAGAAGCAGCCGGCGCAGCGATGAAATCGGCGATACCAACGATCAAGGCTCGACGCACACCCAAGCGCAGCGCACCCCCCGCCATCAACGGACTACTGAGCGTGCGGGAGCCTACCATCGTCTCGCGACAGCCCAGAGGCGAGTGCGGAATCGGCAGGAACACCGGCAGCTCCCGCTCGTCGATCAACTCCCGGATCGTGCAGGCGATATGGGAGGCCCAACGCCCCCGGCCCGCTGATCCACTGAAGCCGGCACGCGGCCGCGACCTGGCCACCGCCGTGATCGTGATCGCCGTCTTCCATCGCCGACCACGACGACTGCGGTGCCGGCAAGCCGAGTCGCCGGGACATCTTCAGGGTGGCGACCGCAGTGTCGGGTGGAGCCGTGCTCGGCCTCTCCGTGCCGACCACGGCTGTAGCTGCCGGGCGAGGGCCGCATGCCACCAGGACCCTGGTCGGGGCGATTCGATGGGACGCCTGGGTGGGCGGAGAATCTCACTACGGCGGCGGGCAAGTCTGCGCAACTGCGGAGTTCCCCCGAGTCAGCGGCGGCGATGGCTCACACGTTCTCCGCGCAGGAACGTGCCGTCACCGTGCAGTGGCAGCGGAAGGAGACGGACGCAGGCAAGGGATCCCTCGCAAGCCTGGGCGGCGGTTCGTCCGTCGCCGTCGACCTGGCCACCCGAGGCGACGCCGGCACCAAGGAACCCCCTGAAAAGGCTGCACCATGTGTCGATGTCTTCGTGGACGCTCCCCTTGCGACCTCTACATCGACGACGTCAGTGTACGGGTGACCGAGTCGGTCAATAGCGATGCGACGCTCCAGGGCGTCATGGATCAGGAGATCCAATACGCCAAGAGGGCCGGAATCGACTACTGGGCTTTCCTTTATTATCCGCAGCAACCGCTGGCACGAGCCAGAGAGTTGTACCTTTCCAGTGAACACAGGAGTGATGTCAACTGGTGCGCCATCTTGGATGGCAACTTCACCGGCAGCTATGCCACGAATCTTCCACACCTCGTGGCGCAGTTCAGTGACCCGAGCTACCAGCGAGTGCTCGGCGGACGGCCACTCGTGTACTTCTTCATTACTGCAACGGCGGACTGGGTCGCACAGATGAGGGCCGCTTGTTCACAGGCCGGGCTACCAGATCCGTACATCGTGGCCATGGCGTGGACCGCACAGAGCGCAGCCACCATCAAGACTGCCGTGGGCGCCGATGCGGTGAGCCGCTATGCAACTGGAGAGCAAAATGGCCACCCGTATTCTCAACTCGCCGACGCGGAAACCAGCCTGTGGGATCAGTACGCCACTGCGGCAGGAGAAGTCATCCCGACCGTTTCGACCGGATGGGACAAGCGTCCACGGTATGACTACCCGCTTTCCCGAGCCGGTACCGGGCTGGAGTTCGGCGCAGGCTAGCCGCTTGGGCCGTAGCGCCCCGCCCACGGGCGGGTTGGCGGGTACAAGGTGCTGCCGCCTACCCTCCCGCCTGGTCAACACGGGACGTAGGCAAGCAGTCAGGCCCCCTGGGCAAGGCCGTCCGGTGAGCCAGGGTGCCCGGTATTCCCACCGTATGAGGGGCGCGGTCAAACCTGCGCCTGGCCTCCGTCGACGAACCAGTCGACGCCGTTGACGAAGCTGGAAGCGTCCGAGGCCAGGAACGTCGCCACGGCGGCGATCTCATCCG
The DNA here is from genome assembly GCF_042873595.1 of Streptomyces sp. NPDC004629. Taxonomy (NCBI): domain Bacteria; kingdom Bacillati; phylum Actinomycetota; class Actinomycetes; order Kitasatosporales; family Streptomycetaceae; genus Streptomyces; species Streptomyces sp. NPDC004629. The sequence goes on from NZ_JBIALO010000030.1 coordinate 90,460, forward strand.
GGCGGCCGATCCTGCCGAGCGGCACCTCCGAGGCGAGCAGGTGGTCCGGGCCCACGGCGCCGATCAGGCCCGGGGTCTCGGTCGGACCGGGGCTCAGCACGTTCACCCGGAACTTCCGTTCCTGCGCGCTGAGCGCCCAGCTGCGCACCAGGTTGCGCACCGCTGCCTTCGATGCGCCGTAGATTTCCAGGCCCGGTCCGGGGCGGAGGGCGTTGGTCGATCCCGTCACTACGATCGAGGCGCCGTCCGACAGCAGGGGCAGCGCCTTCTGTACGGTGAAGATCGTGCCCTTCACGTTCGTACCGAAGGTGGCGTCGATGGCTTCCTCTGTGATCTCGCCGAGACGCTGAGGGACAGCGCTGCCGGCGTTGGCGACAAGCACGTCGATGCGGCCCGCCTCCTCGCGTACGACCGAGTAGAGGTCATCGAGGTCCGTCTGTACCGAAACGTCCGTCCTCACACCGGTGGCCGCCGGCCCGATCTCGGCGACGGCCGCGTCGAGCGGCTCCTGACGGCGACCGGCCAGGAACACCCGTGCCCCCTCCGCGGCGAACCGCCTGGCGATGGCAAGCCCAATGCCGCTGCCGGCTCCGGTGACCACCGCCACCTTGCCTGCAAGTACTTCCGTCATACCGCGCCCACCCCTCAGTTCTCGACCGGTTCGTCCATAACGCTAACCCGTTATGGACGAACCAGTCAAGAATGGGTAAGCTGCCCCCATGGCACGACCCAGGAAGTTCGACGAGCAGCAGGTACTGGACACTGCCCGGGAGCGATTCTGGTCGGGTGGGTACGCCGCCACGCGCATGGACGACATCGCCGAGGCAACGGGGCTCGGCAAAGGGAGCCTGTACGGCGCGTTCGGCGGAAAGCAGGAACTGTTCCACCGCGTGTTCGACGATTACTGCGGCTCCGTCGTCGATGCAGTGAGCCGGCAGCTGCGCGGCAACGACGCAGACGCCTACGCGCGGCTGTCCGCCCACGTGTACGCGGTGGCGGCGGCGACTGCCGCAGACACCGCCCACCGCGGATGCCTGCTGGCCAAGGGCGCCGCCGAACTGGCCGAACACGACGAGACGGTGGCCAAGCGGGCGCGCGCGGCCATCGAGGCGCTCCAGGCGCTACTGGAGGGCGACATCGCAGCCTGTCAGCGCAATGGCGATATCGCCGCGGACGCGGATCCGGGAAAGCTGGCCGCGCTGGTGCTCGCCGTACTGCGCGGCATCGAAGCGCTGGGCAAGGCCGGAGCGAGCGAGGAGACGCTGACCGATATAGCCTCCACAGCCCTTGCCGTACTGCCCCGCCCCGCTCACTGAGCTTGTTCACTCTGGCCACCGATCCGGGGGATGGCCGAGGGTGCATGACAGACGAGGCGTGGTGGCGCGCGCACCTGTGTGAGCACGTCATGTCGGCGCAGATCGCCGCAGGGTTCGGCATCAGCGAGTCCACTGCTCACGCCCACACCACAGCGGTCACCGACCTGCTGGACGGCCTCCTCGCCGAGTGCGACCACGTCGGTGACGGGCGCTGCACCGGTGTCTCGCCCGAGACTACGAGGCGCCTTCGGCCGGTGGGGTGGTTTGCTTGGGAGCGGTCCTGGTGGGAGTGGCTGTGGCGCTGCTTGTCAGCGCGGCCGGAGTCTGTTCGGAGGGGTGCAGGGTGGCGGGGTCGGTTTCGAGGCCGGCGGCGGCAACGCCGGCCGATGTGCCCGGCGCCGGGTGAGGGACTTGGTGCGGGGGCTGCTGTCGGACCTGCCGCGCAAGAACTGCTGGTCGATCGCCGAGTGGGCCGGGGAGCCCACCCCGGACGACATGCAGCACCTGCGCGGCAACCCCAAGCTGCGGTCCGCGCTGGAGGAGCGCCAGGTCGGCTACGTGCTCTCCGTCGCCTGCTGTCATGAAGTCACCACCCGTGCGGGGAAGTTCCGCACCACAGGGTCAAACGCCCATCCCAGGTTGAAACGTCGGAAGGAGACGGCCTCTCAGGACACGATCAAGCGCTGCCCGGCCTGCGGGTCCCCATGTCGGCTTGCCGCCAGGAAGGCCCCGGTCTCCGTTCTGGCCCATCAGCATGAGGAACAGGCTTTTCAGGGCAGCCAGCCCGCGGGCGCGCCGGATCGTCGCCTCGTCCGCACGCGCGTACACGTCGAAGAACCGTGAGGCGCCGCCGACGGGAAGGATCACCCATGCGGCCGCGAGGTCCCACGCGGGATCGCCGGCGAACATGTCACCGAAATCGATCACGCCCGAGAGCGTCCCGTCCGAGACGACGACGTTGGCGGGATGCAGGTCACCGTGCACCCATACCGGCGGGCCATCCCACTCGGGGGCCGCGACGGCGTCATCCCAGACGGCCCGGACCTCATCGGCGATGCCGTCGAGTGCAACGGCATGAAAGAAGTGGTCGAAGCCGTCCGTGCACCTTTTGGGGTGGTCGCCGCGGTCCTTACTGATCGGCGCGTCAGCGGGCGCCTCCACGTGGAGCGCTCTGAGGAAGCCCGCCAGGGCATCGGCCGCGTGGTTACTGCGGCTGACCGAGGTGAAGTCCAGTGGTTCGCCGGGAACCCACGTCATGATGGTCCAGGGCTTCGGGAAGCGTGCGGACGGTTCACCGATCCGTACAGGGTTCGGGACCGGGAGCGGCAGCCGCGGGGCCAGGACGGGCAGCCACCGGCGCTCGTTGCGCTGGAGGTCCGGGGCCTGTTCTGTACGCGGCATGCGCACGGCCAGGTCGTCCCCAAGGCGCCACATCTGGTTGTCCCACCCGCCCACTACTTCGCGGGTGGCCAGCCCTGCAAGGTCCGGATGCTGCTCCTGCAGCAGGTCATGGACCAGGTCTGCGGTGATCTCGATCTCGGAGTCGGTCATGCGAAGCCACACTACTGGGGCTGAAGCGGTGACGGAGCGTCATACAAGGAGGACTTGGTTGCGTAGGAGAGGAAGGGTCGCCGCGTCCATACATATGCACACAGCCTTTCGCCCCGCCTCCGAACGACTGCAGGGCCCGGGCCGTGGCGGCGTCGGCAAGATGCTCCATGCAGTGGATGTCGCGCAGTAGCTCCTCGGCATCGTGGCGGGCCGGCATCGGCTCGGCGAGGAGCGGTTCGAGGCTGTGGCGCGCTTTGGCCAGGGCTCGGTACGCGACGCGTCGGTGCACGTGCCGTTCCTGGGACGGGGGCGGGCACGAAGTCTGGTCCAGGTACGAGGCAAGGGCGCGGACGGCGCGGATGACGGGCTCGCGGGTGTGGTGGCGGCGGGAAAGCGGCCAGAGCATATGGCCGGCCGTCACACAGATCGCGACGCCTGCCAGAGTGTCAGTGACGCGTTCGCCGACGAGGGTTGCCGCAGACACCCCAGAAAGGCTGAGCAGGACGAACACCACTGGTGCCACGACTGTGGTGAGCTGGCCGTAGCTGCGTGCCGAGGAGAACGGTACGAGGGCCGTCGCGACGACCGCGGCGGCGGCCAGGTCGATACGGTCGTGCACCAGGGACAGGAGGACGGTGGTCAGGAGAACACCGGCCAGGGTCCCCAACGTTCGGTGCAAGCCCCGTACGAGCACCGACCCCGCGTCCGGCTTGACCACGAGGGCCACTGTCAGCAGCAGCCAGTAGCCGCGGTGAGGATGCAACAGTTCGGCCGCCGCCACGGCGAGCCCGGCGCACAGGGCGACACGCAGACCGTAATCCAGGGCTGTGCGCCAGAACCCGTCCGCGCCGAACGGGGTGCTCTTGCGAATGCCCGGCCGGAGCAGACGCCTGCCGTCGACACCTGCTCGCCTGTGGCAAGCGGACACTCGCGCGTGCGCCGACGCCCCGCGCATGTGCCTTCGGCCTTCGTACCCTTGCTGCGCGTGCGGCTGCAGGCGTTGCTGAGCAGCGGTGTACGCGGAGGCCAGCAGTTCCAGGAGCGGGCTGTCTCCGGTGGCGCCCGACAGGTCACGCGGTTTCGGCTCGATTCTCCGACGCCGCGGTCGCCAAGGGGGACCGTTGCCGATCTGCAGGCGACACCCGACATCGGACGCGGCCGCGCGAAAGGGTTCGGGGACGGGTTCCGCCCCTGCGGTGAGAGCAGCGGCGGCCTCCGATGCAGTCCGTAGATCGTCCGCCAGCCCCAGCAACTGGCAGCGTCGGCAGCCGCCTGTGGTGTGAGCCTGCCCGCGTCGACAGTGCCAGACGTGGGGCAGGTCCTGCTCGACCGCGTTGAGCGCATCGGTGGCTGCCCGTCGCGCGGCAGCAGCCTCGGGGGTGCCGATGGCGCCGAGGAGTTGCGCCTGGGCGGCGTAGGCGCGCGCCAGGGAACGACGGGCGGGCCCATGCAGTCCGCGTACGGCGGGTGCGAGGGCGAGCAGAAGCACAGGAGCGGCCCCGCACAGAAGAAGGACCGCAGGCTGCCACCAAGAGGCTGTCCGGCCCGGGAGTCCCTGTCCCAGAGCAGCCATGACAAGCAGTTGCAGTCCGGCCGCGGATGCCGTGGGTCCGACGGTGCTGATCATGCCGGCACACAGCGCCACGGCGACGGTGACGGCGAGCGCGACGAAGGGCGTGGCGACGCGCAGTTGGAAGCCGACGGCAATCCCCATTGCTCCGCCGAGCACGGGGCAGGCGATGTGACGCACGCGGTCCCCGTAGCCGCGTTCGGTGTCGTTCGCCGAGGCGTACAGGCTGCCGACGGCCAGGGGGATCGTCACCTGGGGTTGCGCGAGGCAGAGGCCGGCGACAAGGGCAACAGCCATGCCGAGTGCGGCACGCAGGGTGGGGCCCCACGGGACGGGAGCGGGTCGAGAACGTACGAGATGCCCGGACCACTCGGCGGCGCCCTGAACGAGGCGGCGCAGTCTGTCGGGCGCAGACGTGATCACACAATCTCCAGATGAGCATGGCGTCCGCAGTGCGCTGAAGGGGGCACCGGCAAGCGCCCGGGAGCCGGTCCTGGGTCCGTGGTGGACCGGCTACCCGTTCTGTGGGCCCGTTTCAGCGGGCCGTCCAGCCGCCGTCGATGACGATGTCGGTGCCGGTCATGGCGGCTGCCTGGGGACTGCACAGGAAGGCCACCGCCTCGGCCACCTCTTCGGGCTCGACGAGCCGCTTGAGAGCGGCAGACTCCAGAAGGACGGACTCCAGGACCTCGTCCTCGGTGATGTGGTGGGCGCGGGCCTGGTCGGCGATCTGCCGGTCCACCAGCGGGGTACGCACATAGCCGGGGTTGACGCAGTTGGAAGTGACGCCATGGGGGCCTCCCTCCAGCGCGACGACCTTGGACAGCCCTTCCAGACCGTGCTTGGCCGCCACATAGGCGCCCTTGAACTCGGAGGCGCGCAGTCCGTGTACCGACGAGATGTTGACGATGCGGCCCCACTGCTGCGCATACATGGCCGGCAGGACCTTGCGGATGATCCTGAACGGAGCCTCCAGCATGATGCGCAGCATCAGCGAGAACTTTGCCGGGTCGAACTCATGCACAGGTGCGACCTGCTGGATGCCGGCGCAGTTGACCACGATGTCGGCCTGCGGGATCAGGCGGTCGAGTGCGTCGAGATCGGACAGATCCGCGGTAATCGCTTCACCGCCGGTCTCGCTTGCGAGTTCCCGTACGGCCTGCTCGTTCAGGTCGAGACCGATGACGTGGGCGCCCGACCGTGCGAGCCGAACCGCGGTGGCCCGGCCGATGCCGCTGCCCGCGCCCGTGACGAGGGCCCGGCGGCCGGTGAGGTCGAAAGAAAGCGACGTACCGTTGACATCAGGGCGAGTGCTCACTGAAGCACCTTTCGATGGAGAAGAAGTGTTCGCTCAGGGACGTTCGACTACGCCAGGTAGTCGTGTGCGATCTCGCCGCGCGGGAGCGTGAGGTCGGTCAGCACGTGCGTCGCCTTGACGATGTGGAGGACGGGGAGGTCGGCGAGCGGAGCAAGGGCGTGCTCGAACAGTTGCAGACGTGCCGGCCCCGTCCAGGCGCCCCGGACAGTCAGGTCGGTGATCTGGGAGCGCACCAGTTCGCAGATGCGAGGCGTGCCATCGCAGCCCGGAAGGATCTTCAGCATGTACGTGGGCGCGGCGATCTCCGCCCTCGCCTCCTGCTCGCTGAGCACGGCGTGTTTGAAGCCCATGGTCGCGGTGGCCACCCGGAGTGATCCATAGTTCAGGGTGCCGACCAGCGTGTCGGAGTCGGTGTACAGGCGCGGCTTGCCCAGCTTCTTGGGATACGCGCTCGCCTCGCGCCCCAGGGATATCGCGGGCCCGTTGTCCAGGTACATGCAGTGGATGTAGTCCGCTGGCTCGCCCTGATACCGGACCCGCAGCACCTGCCCGGACTCGGTGTAGTCCCCCAGACCGCTGCTGTCGGGCATCCGGATCACCTCGAACCGCACCAGCGGCTCATCGACCTCCAGCGGTTCGGGAACGACCGCCCGCATGGCGTCAGGGTCGGTGCGATAGGTGATGTTCAGGTACTCCCGGCTGACGAAGCGGTACGGGCCGTGCGGGTAGGCCGGTCCGCCCACGGGAGTGGAGGAGGTGTGGAGGATGGTGCCGATGTCCATGGAATCGCCTGTTCATGCTGCGCGATCTTGTCTGGTGCCGGGCGGTCTCGCGCCGCAGGCCGTCCGACTTTCTCTCCTTCGACGCTAGGCACCGACCGGCCGGTGACGGAAATGCGCGACCCTCGGGTTTTATACAGTGGACGTATGAATGTGGAACTCCGGGACCTGCGCTGGTTCCTGGTCCTGGCGGAAGAAGAGCACTTCTCCCGCGCCGCAGACAGATGCAGGGTCACCCAGCCCACATTGACCCGGTCTTTGGCCCGCCTGGAAACGGCACTGGGGGTCCGCCTGGTCGACCGGACCACCCGAAGTATGAGCCTGACCGAAGCAGGTCACCAGCTGCGTACGGAGATGGCCGCACTGCTCCCGCAACTGGACTCCGCACTGCGGTCGGTGCGCTCCCGTCCGGTCCTGCGCCTGGGCTTCACCTGGCTGTTGCCCAGCGGTCTGGCGCGGCGACTCATCACCGAGTTCGAGCAGGTGACCGGGGGAACGCTGGAACTCGTCCGGCGCGACGACCGCACGGCCGGCGTGGGCACCGGGCACACGGACGCCGCGGTGATCTACGGCAAACCGGCCTCCGGCGGTCGCCTCCACATCGTCGAACTCGGCACCGAGGACCGCGTGGTGGCAGTCGGCCGCCACCATCCCCTCGCACGCCGAAGGCGCCTGCACTGGGCGGAACTCGCCGATCACGCCCTGGTGGTCAACAAGCTCAGCGGCACGGTCGGCCCTGCCATGTGGCCGGCCGCCTCAAGACCCGAGGTGGCCGTCGCCTGCCACACATACGACGAATGGATCGAGATGGTCGCAGCGGACCGAGGATTCGGAGTCCTCCCGCAGTCCGCACGCGCCCACCCCCACCCCGGCGTCCGCTACATCGCCATCGCCGACGCACCACCGGTCCCTCTGGTCTTCATCCAGCCCGCCCGGGGCCCCCATCCCCTGACCGATCGGCTGGAGCGCATCGCCCGCGCCGCGGCCAGCCGATCCGCCCGGCTTACGGACGCAGCTACTCCAGCAAGAAAGCGATGACGCCCGGAGCCACGGCAGAGACCGTGGGTGGCACGTCGAAGGTGCGGTAGGCCCTGCGCAGTTCGGTGATCTCCGGCGCAGCACACTAGCGGGTGGTCGTGCCCGCATACTCCGGCTCGGCCTTGGCCGTCAGGCTGCCGCGCTTGCCGGCGAACCAGCCGATCGTCAGCAGCACGGCCCAGCCGACGCCGACGTAGAGCGAGACCCGGCCATCGGGGTCCACCGCCGTAAGCACCGTGACGAAGGCGAGGAAGGCCAGCGCGATCCAGCTGCACACCGTGCCGCCCGGGGCCGGGAAGCCCGACGCCGGGAGCTGGCCCTTGACGACCTTGGCGCGGTAGCGGATGTGGCTGATGAGGATCATCGACCAGGTCCAGATCGCCGCAGCGGTCGCCACCGACATGACGTATCCGAACGCCTTCTCCGGGACCAGATAGTTCAGCACCACGCCGATCGACATCACGATCACCGAGACGGTGATGCCCGCCGCCGGAACCTTGCGCGGGTTGAGCTTGCCGAAGACCTTCGGTGCCTCGGAGTTGGCGGCCAGGTCGCGCAGCATGCGTCCGGTGGAGTACATGCCCGAGTTGCAGGAGGACAGGGCCGCGGTCAGCACCACGAAGTTCACGATGCCGGCCGCCAGCGGGATGCCGATCTTGCCGAAGGCCGCCACGAACGGGCTGACGCCGTCGCCGAACTCGGTCCACGTCACGACCGAGAGGATCACGATCAGCGAACCGACGTAGAAGACGATGATGCGCCAGGGCAGGGTGTTGATGGCCTTGGGGAGGGTCTTCTCCGGGTTCTCCGACTCACCCGCCGTGATGCCGACCAGCTCGACCGCGAGGTAGGCGAACATGACCCCCTGCAGCGTCATCAAGCTGGAGCCGATACCGTTCGGGAAAATGCCGTCGTGCGACCAGAGGTTGGAGACGGACGCGGTGTCGCCGGCCTGCGAGAAGCCCAGGGTCAGCACGCCGATACCGATGACGATCATGCCGATGATGGCCGTCACCTTGACCATCGAGAACCAGAACTCCAGCTCACCGAAGATCTTCACGGAAATCAGGTTGACGCCGAAGAGCAGCACGAGGAAGGCGAGGGCGCTGCTCCACTGCGGGATGTCGGGGAACCAGTAGTTGATGTAGATCGCCGCGGCGGTCAGCTCGGTCATGCCGGTGACGGCCCACATCAGCCAGTACGTCCAGCCGGTCACGTAACCGAAGAACGGGCCGAGGAACTCGCGGGCGTACTCCGCGAAGGAACCCGAGACCGGGCGGTACAGAAGCAGCTCACCGAGCGCCCGCATGATGAAGAAGACGACCACGCCCGCGAGCGCGTACATCAGGACAAGGCTGGTGCCGGCCTTCTCGATGTTCTTGCCGGCTCCCAGGAAGAGCCCGACGCCGATCGCGCCGCCGATGGCGATCATCTGCACCTGGCGGCTGCCGAGCCCGCGCTCGTAGCCCTCTGCGGAGGCGTCAGCGGCTGCCGCCTCCGGGACCTTCGGTGTGGTCATGTTCGCACCTTTCCTCGTGCAGGTGACACCGTGTTCACACGCTCCATGGACAAGCTCCGGCTCTTTCGTGATGCGGATGATCGGGGGCGCCGGTCCCGTCGATACCGTGGACGGGACCGGCGGGCACCGGTCGGTCAGAGTGCGCCCTTGATCGCGTAGCCACCTGCGATCTTGACGGTGACCACGGTCTTGCCGTCCTCGAAGGGGTCCTTGTCGTCGACGATGAGGACGAAGGAGCGTTCTTCGTCCTGACCGGCGATCCGGCCTCGGCCGGTGATGCTCGCCCAGCCGTCGGCCACCTGGAGCTTGCCCAGCCGGGTGCCGGCGAAGGTGATGTGGTGGTCGGGTGAGTTGAGCACGAGATGACCGGTGGTGTCACCGTCGTGTCCCCGCGCATGGAAACTGATCTGGGCGTGCCGCCAACCGGAGGTCTGCTGCAGGGGAACCAATCGGCCGTTCGCCGACGCCCGGACCCTGTCGGAGCCGGTTTCACGTCGGCTGATCATGTTCCCGTCGCGCCGAAGGACCTTGCCGGCCCGCGCGTCGGTCAGCCTGCCGTGGGTCAACGCCAGTTTCCCGTTGATGATCACGTGCTCGACGCCTTGCGCGTACTGCTTCGGCTTGTCGAAAGTCGCGCGGTCGACGATGGTGTCCGGGTCGAACACGGTGACATCCGCCGCCATGCCTTCGGCGATGTACCCGCGGTCGACCATGCCGATGAGCGTGGCGGGCAGCCCGGTCATCTTCCGGACAGCCGTCTCCAGGTCGATGACACCGCGCTCGCGCACGTAGCGGCCCAGGACTCGCGGGTTGGTGCCGTAGTGGCGTGGGTGGGTCGTGGCATCCGTCGTGGTTCCGCCGTCGGAGGCGACCGCGACCAAGGGATGCTGCATGATGCGCTCGATGTCCGCCTCGTCACCGAACGTGTAGATCGTGCTCGTCCAGTCCTTCTCCTTCTCGATGATCCGCATGGTTGCCTCGCCGGGGCTGACGCCCATCTCCGTGGCGACGTCGGCCAGCGTGCGCTGCTCGTCGACCAGGCTGACGTTCTTGGCCTCGCCGACCTTGATGCGCAAAAGCTCCTCGATCTGCTGCGCAATGCGTGGTCGCAGTTCGGGGTCGGCGAAACGCTCCAGGTATGCGTCACGACCGCCGTCGAGCACCGACCGCGGGACGATCCAGGTGAGGTCCGTCATCGCGGCCGGGTAGGGGTACTGGTCCATGGCCGCATAGGTGCCGCGCGCGTTGGTCTGGTCAAGCAGCGCAAGGGTCTTGCGGGACTGGCCCCAGCACACATGCATGATCTTGTGGTGGGTGATGATCGGCACCAGGCCGGCTCTCTCACCGATCCTGAGGTGCTCGGCGACCGCATCGACGACGTCCTTGTCCTCGTTGCGGATGTGACTGGGTGTGTTGGTCCGCCAGTGGCGTGCCGCGCTGAGGATCTTGATTACCTCGTCGGTATCGGAGTTGTGCTGCGGCATGTAGTCGAGGCCGAGGGCGACACCCCAGGCGCCATCGCGCAGGCCTGACACCACAAACCCCTTCATAGCCCGGATCTCGTCCTGAGTGGCGCGCCGGTCCCTCTCCCCGACGGCCCCTCTCCACGCCGCATCGAAGGCCACATAGGCCCCCACGTTGTGGCCGAGACCGGCATCTTCCACCGATGACAGTTCAGCGATCGGATACTCCTCGAACCCGTCGGGGTTGAGGAGCGCGGTGGTCACACCCTGGCGTAGGGCGCCCTCGGCGACCGGCAGGTCACTCGGGCTCGGGTGTGTGTGCAGGTCGATGAAGCCGGGAGCGACGACGAGCCCGGTGGCGTCGATCTTCACCGAGGCCGAGGCGTAGGAGAGGTCACCTATTCTCGCGATCGTGCCGTCCTTGATGCCGACGTCCGCGATATAGCGGGCTCGCCCTGTGCCGTCGACGACGGTCCCTCCGATCAGGGCGATGTCGAGCTTCGCCGCCGCGGTGCTGCCTGAATCGGCCTGTGCCGTACCGGATACCGCAGCGGTGACACCGGTAACGGCTGCCGACAGCAGCAGTCCTCTCCGGCTCCAGTGCTGGGCGTCAGTCATGTGTTCTCACTCCTTGGTGGGCCTGGGTGTTGACGGCACCGAAGTCCCCGGATGGCGCGGGTGACGGTGCTCGGGTGGAACCTTCCTGAGGGTTGGGCTCGGTGGCTCCGGCGATGTCGATGGTGGTCGAGTTCTGTCACCGGAGGGGGTCGACGGCACGCAGCTCGCGAGGTGTTCGACCAGAGACGATCTGCTGTGCCAGGAGTTTCCCTGTGACGGGGCCGAGGGTGATGCCCCACATGCCGTGGCCTCCCGCCACGAACACACGCGGGTGACGTGTCCGCCCGATGAGCGGAAGACCGTCCGTGGTGCAGGGCCGGGAACCCACCCACTCATCGCTGCGGTCGTCGAGATGAAGCCCGTCGAGAAGCTGCTCGACGGCCGTCGTCATGGCGGCGATGCGCCGCCGGTCCAGGGGCGCGTCGGCCGGTCGGAACTCCATCATCCCGGCGACTCGGAGTCGGTCCCCGAGAGGTGTGCAGGCGAGACGCTCGGCCGGAAAGTAGACCGGGCCATCGGGAAGTTTCTCGGTCTTGACCGAGAAACTGTATCCGCGGCCGGCCTGGACGATTCGCCTCACACCGAAGGGGCGGACCGTCGCGTTCAGCTGGGCGCCCGTCGCCAGGGTGACGGCGTCATACCGTGCTCCGCCGACCCGGGCTCCGTCCTCACTTACGGCGACCCGTGCCACCTCCGCACCCTCGCGCAGCACTCCGCCGCGTGAGACGACCGCCTCTGCGAGCGCCCTGACGAAAGCGCCCGGATCGATGAACCGCTGGCCCTTGAGCGCCACGGCGCAGCTGATCCTGCCGGAGAGGGCGGGCACGGCCGCGATCGCGTCGTCGGCGTCGAGCAGATCGAAGTCAACCGGCTGTCCCGCTGCCTGAATGTGCTCCAATTCCTCCAGGATGGCTTGGCGCGACCGCTCCCCGCGAAAGGCGATGGTGAAGGGCTCGGCCGGCCTGGACGTTACCTTGAGGCCCGTGGCTTCGATCTCCGCGAAGGCTTCCAGAGCCGCACGGTTCAGCGGGGCGAGCGCCGCCATCGCCCGATCCCAGCGCCCCTGCGTGCTGTTGCCGACGAAACCAGCGAGGAAACGGAGAAGACGCGGACTTGCCGAGGGCGGCACGTACACCGGGGAAGAGGGCTCAAGCACGGCGCGCAGCCCGTACTTGAGCACTTCAGGGCCGGGCAGCGGGGTCGCCATGCCGGGTGTCAGCCAACCAGCGTTGCCCCAACTGGAACCCGAGGCCACCCGCGCACGGTCGAGGACCGTCACCTCGACGCCGTACTCCTGCAGATACCAAGCCGTGCAGAGTCCCACCATGCCCGCGCCGACGACGGCCACACGCCGCGGGACGCCGTCACTCATCACCTTTGACATGGCCCCCATGGTGGGGTGAGCCCCATCACAATTGAATGTTGAATCCCAACACTCTCAGTTCATTGGATTGTTCCGGGAGTACATTCGTGCAGCATGATCACCGCGCATCGCATCTTCGAGGGCTTTGGCCCGGGGGTAGCCACGACGCTGGTTGTGGGACGGCCGGTGGAGGTGACTGGGCTTCACGTGTACGGCGACCCGGCCGGCCCGACAGCAGACGGCGCGCTCGTTCTCGCCACCGGAGCCCTCACGGCAGAGACCCAGATCCAGGTGGTCGTCAGCGCCGCCGAACGGCAGGCGGCGGGTGTGGTGCTGCGGGCGCCCGTCGCTGATCACGTGTGTGAGTGGGCCGCCGATATCCCCCTCGCGTTGGGTGAGTTGGCCGATGATGTCAGCTGGGTACAGTTCATTTCGATGGCTGATGCCATGCTCCAACAAGTCAACGCACCACTCGACAACGCCGACGACGCGCACCAACGGATCTTCCGGCTCAGTGACGACGTCGCCGAGCTGCTCGCCGCCCCGATCACGGTGGAGGATGTCCGGAGTCAAGTGGTGGCCTACTCGGCTTTTGGAGAGACCGCCGACCAGGCACGTATGGACAGCATCCTGGGACGCGCGGTGCCAGACAAGGTCGTGACACAGCTGCGCGCAGCAGGCACCTTCCGCCGCCTTGCAACGAGCCTTGAGCCGTTCAAGGTTGAAATCGAGGATCCCAGCTTCCTGACGCGTCTCGTTGTCCCGATCCGCGTCGGCCCCGAGGTCATCGGCTCGATCTGGGCAATCCACAACGGTGAGCTGACACCGCAGAAGCGGAAACGTCTTGTCGACATGGCACGTTCCTTGGGATTGCTGCTCGTCCGGCTGCGTGCGCACGAAGAACTCTCCAGCCGCTATACAGCGGACCGGATCCGTGAGGCGTTCCGCAGACCCGCTGACAGCTCCTCGACCGAGCCCCTGATCCTGCCCGCTCCAGAGGTCCGGGTGGCGGCGCTGGGGCGCTTGAACGGCACGAGCGCACAGAATGATCTCGCTCTATGGCGCACCGTTTTCCGACGTCACGCTTGGGCCGATCCGATCCTCACCGACTTGGAGGGGCTGGTGTTCGCGCTCCTCACCGACGGTAACGGACCGGGTAGCTGGAGCTGGGCTCGCTCCCTGAGCTTGAACGGGCGTATCGGGCAGGTCGGCGCGAGTCGACCTACCTCTTCGGCAGCGGCTCTCCCTGCCAGGAACCGGGAGGCCCTCGAAGTGCTGGGCACCGGCGTGGCGCTGGAGCGCCCAGCCGTCAGCTACGAAGAGGTGTGGGCTCAATTGGTCATCCGTCGCAACCACGCCAACCTGCCTTGTGACCTGATCCACGACCTCAGCAGGCTGGACGACAAAGGCCGCGATCGGCAGGCGTTGGCCGCTACCTTGCTGATCTGGCTGATGAACTGGGGCGACTACAACCGTGCCGCGCAAGTCCTGCGGCTCCACCCCAATACCGTGCGACAGCGCATGCGCCGGATCGAGCATCTTCTCCGCAGCGTGGACCTATCAGATCCGGAGCAGCGACTGGCCGTAACCCTGGTGCTGCAGGCACATCTCCATCGTGACGAGCCAGTCCGAAGGGGACCGGACAGCACGGTCGCAGGCTGATGCTCATGCGACTTGCTTGCATGTGCCAGCCGCACTCCGGGCCGCCGAAGAACAGTGCAGTTCACACGATGACAGCGCGTTGCACCCGTCGACACCATGGCTCCATCCCGTAGCGCCGCCAGACATCGGTGGATTCACCGGAAGGACGATGACGTGGAGATCGGCAGTCCTCACGAGGTCAACAGCCGCCCGCCCCGGGCTCACGACGCACCCGCGCTCGCGGAGGCTCGAATCGATCTTGCAGCGATCCGGGCCAACGCAGCTCGGCTGCGTGACGCGGCAGGTTCCGCCGCAGTCATGGCCGTGGTGAAAGCCGACGGCTACGGGCACGGCATGGTCCCTTGCGCCCGCGCGGCACTGGCCGGCGGCGCAACCTGGATCGGTGTCGCACGGATGCACGAGGCATTGGCACTGCGCGCAGCGGGCATCAGGAGCCGGATCCTCGCCTGGCTGCTGGCCCCCGGCGACGACTGGGCCTCCGCCGTTGCCGCCGGAATCGAACTGTCGGCCGCGGACCCCTGGGCAGTCGAGGCCGCGACCCGGGCCGCACTGACTGCGGGCCGACCGGGCCTGCTGCACCTGAAGATCGACACGGGGCTTGGCCGCGGCGGTGCCTCCCCCGCGCACTGGCGCGCCCTGCTGGAGTCGGCTTCACGCGCGGAAGCGTCCGGGCATGTCCGCGTCGTCGGGATCTGGTCGCATCTCGCTCACGCCGATTCCCCAGGCCACCCCGAATGCGACCGGCAGGTGGGGCGCTTCCGTGACGCGGTCGAGCTGGCGCGGAAGACGGGCATGAGCCCTGAAGTCCTCCACCTGGCCAACTCGGCGGCCACGCTCAACCTTCCGCAGACCCACTTCGACCTCGTGCGCACCGGGCTCGCGCTCTTCGGGCTGAGCCCAGTGCCGGAGGTGTCCGTGCCGACGGCCCTGGGGCTGCGCCCGGCGATGACGCTCACCGCCCGACTGGTCTCCGTCAAGCGTGTCCCCGCCGGGCACGGCGTCTCCTACGGCCACCGCTACCACACCGTCCGTGAGACAACGCTCGGTCTGGTCCCGTTGGGGTATGCCGACGGCGTACCCCGGCACGCCTCGGGTACCGGTCCGCTCCTCGCCGTCGGCCGCCGGCGCACGGTGGCAGGCACGGTCTGCATGGACCAGTTCGTCGTCGACCTCGGCGACGACACTGCCGCAGCCGGCGACGAGATCGTGCTCTTCGGCCCCGGAGACAGCGGCGAGCCCGGCGCCGAGGACTGGGCACGTGCCGCAGGAACCATTTCCTATGAGATCGTCACGCGCATCGGCGCACGTGTACCACGCACGTACGCCAGTGGCTCCGGCTCGAAAGAACGCTGATGCGGACCGCATACGCGCTCGCGCAGCGCCGGGCTGACGCCGTGGGTGCTGCGGAGCACCTTCGACACGTCGAAGTGGACACGTCTGCGTGCCGTGGCACGAGCCGGGGGCCGAAGACGCGGGTCTCGTGGACGTGTTCGTCGCTGGCTTCGTTCTCGTCCATGAGCAGCTGTACGGCGGTACGGCCCAGGTCTTCCACCGGCTGCCGGATGGTGGTCAGGGGGACGGCCGCCGGCGTCGCGACGTCCAGATCGCCGTAACCGACCACCTGCACGTCGCCGGGGACACGGATACCGCGTTCCGCCAGCCCCTGGCACACGCCCACCGCGAGAAAGTCGTTCGTGCAGAACACCGAGTCCGGGAGAGTGCTCAGGTCGCGGGCGATGGCGGCGCCCGCGGCGACCGTCATCTGTCCGGCGACGGCCTGGTCGAGCCGGGCTCCGCGACGGCTACGGATCGCCTGGCGGGCGCCCTGGTAGCGATCGGCGCACTGCCTGATACCGCGGCCGCCGGTGACGTCGTCGACGGCGACCGAACAGCCCTCCTGCGGCGGCAACTTCCGGTCGGTCAGGACCAGCGGGACACCACGCCGGCGCAGCCTGGTCAGGCGGTCCGGGTCGGCTCCGAGGGGGACGACGACGACACCGACCGCGCGCTGCTCGGCGAGCATGTCGAAGTAGTCGCGCTCCCGGCCGGGGTGATCGCCGCTGTCGCACAAAACAAGCGAGAAGCCGTGCTCGTACGCCGCCTCGGCCGCACCCCGGGCGATGCGTGCGTAGAAGGAGTTCACGATGTCCGGGAGGACGAGCCCGATCGAGGACGCGCGACCGTTGCGCAGGCCGGCCGGCCCCCCGGGTGCGGTACGTAGTCGAGGTCGGCGATCACGGACCGAACACGGTCGGCAGTGCGGGCGTTGACGCGCTCGGGTCGGTTGAGGACGTTGGAGACCGTGGATACGGAGACGCCTGCCGCGGCCGCGACATCCTGGATACGCGCGGGGGGCCTGGTGGTCGTCACGCCCCTCATCCTCCGATCACCTCGGTCTCAGCGGCCTGTGCCGTCTCCGCCGGTGGCGGTGCGGTCATGACAGTGACCGGGCCCAGCAGACCCGAGACCAGCTGGGAGGGAAAAATCCAGGCGGTGGGGGTGGCCTCGCTGAAGTGCGGGGCCAGCGTGTTGTACACCGTCACGTCGATGCGTACCGTGCGGCCGGCCGTGCCCGGCAGCGGGAAGCGGTACGGGGCGCAGAAGGCCTCGCCTGTCTTCTCGCCGTCGACGGCCACCTCGACGGAGCCGCGTACCCGGCCGAGGTCGAGCACGGGCGTCACCGCCGGGTCGGAGCCGGGCGGGATCGTCACCGTACGGGAGCAGCGCAGCCCTCCGCTCCAGCCGGCGTGGAATCGGCGGCGAGCGGCACGAACGACTCGGTGCCGGAATGATCCTGGAAGCGTAAGCAATGGGCCGATGTCCAGTGGAGTCTGAATTGGTCTCTCCCAGCACTCACTGCTCACCGACCGTCTACCCAAGGGCTGGTGCGTCAGGCAGGGGCGCCCGCGACCCCTTGGGTTCTAGGAGTCGTTGCAACACCCCAGTTCAAGGGGTGCGATGGACTTCGAGATCCGTAAGGACCGGACAAGGCCTCAGGGCAGGAAGA
>NZ_JBIALO010000031.1:0-62938 GCF_042873595.1 Streptomyces sp. NPDC004629
CACCCCCCAGGTCATGCCTTCGACAGGGGGACACAGTCATGCCGGGCCCGGAGGCCAGCGGCCCTCTTGCAGGACCGCGAAAAAGATAACGGGGGGGGATGCGTCAGTACCTGCGGGCACTCGCCTATCTCCGGGCGAGCGACTACCGGACGGGCAAGCGGCTGGTCCAGTTGGGCATGGCCACCCTGCAGCAGGCAGAGCCGGGGCATGTGACGGATGCCGTCACGGGACAGCTCCACCTCGGCCCGAGCCGCGAAGTCGCCCTGTACCGGGACGCCGCGGCTCACCTGACGAGCAGAGGCGTTGAAGTGCTGCTTCTCGACAACGGCGCCTACACCCCATCGGACGTAGCTCGGCGAATCGCCGACGCCATACCGGCCCTCCCGCTAGCCTCAGTCCCCTCCAACGCCCCATCAACCCCTCAAGGACCATGAGCGAAACGCCGGCCACGCCCGTCATCGACACCCACGTCATCCTTCGCGACGGCGACAAGATCCTTCTCTCCAAGCGGGGCGGCCCCTACGGCTATGGGCGTTGGCACATGCCGTCGGGGAAGCTCGACCAAGGCGAGCCTCTTCCCGATGGCGCCGCCCGCGAACTGTTCGAGGTGGTTCACCGTCCACGATTTGCCGGACGACATCATCGAGTACCCGCAGGCCGGCCTGTGCGGCTACCTCGACGGCAGCGGCCCCCTCGCAGAACACGGCTGGCGGTAGCCCCACCAAGACATACGGCCCCGCCCAGCCAAAACAAGCAGCCACGCCTAAACCGCGCCCCAAAGGGGCGCGGGGAACTACGCGACCAGCCAAAACGAACCCGCAGCCGCAAGGGACCCCAAGCCAACCCGGCGTATAGACGAACGCGACCAACCGAGACGGACCCGCAGCCGCAAAGGGCCCCGAGCCAGCCCCGCGTATAGGCGGACGCGACCGGCCAGAACGGACCCGCAGTTGCAGTCGGCCCAAGCCAGCGCAGCGCACCGCAGCCCTACGGGATCTTCACCCACTGTGCCTTGGACGGAGTCCCCTGGGCGTCGTCCACGAACAGCATGTACCACCCGGACTGCACCAGGTTCCGACCCTTCGGCACGGTCACCGTGATCTTGTCCCCGGACGTGGTGAAGTCCAGCGCGATGGACCGCTGGTCGACGTCCGTGACATGCGTGGAGGCGCTGGGCCTGATCAGCCGGACCTTTTTGATCGTCGAGGCGTGCCGGGAGGTGAAGGTCCCCGAGGCGCCACGGGCGATGGTCTGCGGCCCGCCGGACAGCGAGGGCCGCGAGTCCCGGTAGAGATACGGCGGCGTGTAGATCTCGATCCGCTGCTCGAACTTGCCCGGCTTGGTGTTCGCCTTGTCCGCGTACAGCGAGTCGGACCCGAAGAACATCACCCGCCCGTCGGGCAGCAGGATCGACCCGGAGTGGTAGTTGCGGCCCACCAGCGGGTCGGCCACCTGGGTGAAGCTGTTGCTGTCGGGGTGGTAGATCCGCGCCTGGTGGATGTTGGAGTCGCTGCGCCCCCGGTAGTCCTCCGAGCCGCCCGAGACCAGCACGGTGTCGTCGGGCAGGATCGAGGACTGCGGATAGCGGGTGCCCTTCTCCAGCGACGGCCCGTCCACGAACTTCGGGTCCTTGGCCTTCAGGTCGATCAGCCGGGTCTTCTTGCTGGACACCTTGGACTCGCCGACCCCGCCGCCGCCGATCACCAGGTACTTCTCGTCCTGCGCGGGCGGCAGCAGCACCGTGCCGGAGGTCTCCAACAGGTTCGCGTCGCCCAGCCCGGGCAGCTTGGTGAACTCATTGGTGTCCACGTCCCAGATGCCGGGGTCGCGGCCCACGTCGTCGGGGCCGTAGCCCGCGTTGGACCCCGAGTAGAAGATCTTCCCGTTCTCCATCAGGAACAGGGCCGGATAGGTGGGGAACTGCCGGATCTTCTCGGTGTACGTCCACTTCTTGGTCTTCGGGTCGAAGATCTCGTTCTTGCCCGGGACCAGCTGCCCGATGTCGTCGAGGCCGGAGACGCTGAGGATCCGGCCGTCGCTCAGGGTGGTCAGCGTCGGGTACCAGCGGGCCTCGTTCATCGGGTCGACCTTGATGTACTTCTCGGCGACCGGGTCGAACTCGTAGGCGTCCCGTATCCCTTGGAAGTCCTTCTTGTCGAGGGCGAGTTTCTGCGCGATGCCGTAGGTGTTGCGTGTGTCGGCGCCGGTCAGTCCCTGGACGCGGTAGTTGTCCTGGGTGCCGGTCTCGTACTGGGTGCCGCTCTGTCGCGCCTCGACATAGATCCGGCCGAGCCCGGGGTCGTTGCGCAGGAAGGCGCCGGTCGTCTTGTCGAAGACCTTCTTCGCGCGCGGCACCAGGACGGGGTCCTTCGACACGAAGGTCTTGCCGTTCTCCTTGCCGGTGAACTTGGTGCCGGCGGGCAGCGTGATCGGCTTGTCCGGGTTCTCGTTGTGCACGACCATCAGGCCGCCGGCCTTGGTGACGTCGCCCTTGAGCTTCTCGTACCGCTTGGTGCCGCCGGCGATGAGCAGGTTGCCGTTGGCCAGTTGGGTGTGGCCGGTGCAGAACAGGTCGTTGGGCGTGGGCACCTTCTTGATCGTGCCCTTGACCGGGTCCCAGATGCGGGAGTCGAACTTCTTCGCGTCGAAGTTCTCCTGGTCGTTGCCCGAGCCGGCGACCAGCAGCACCTTGCCGGTGTGCAGGAGCGCCGCGTGGATGGTGTGCTGGCGGTACTCCTCGGGGAACTCGATGATGTCCCACTTGCCGTTGGCGGCCTTGTACTCGGGTCTGTCGATCTTGTACTGGTGGTATTTCTCGGTTCCGAAGCGGTACAGCCACGGTCCGTTCATCCCGGCCAGCGCGAGTACCACCGCCGTGCCTATCGCGAGTCGACGAGCACGGCGGCGACCGGCACTGTCGTTCATTCCTTACGTCCCCCAAGTCCGCCCAGGGCGATTTGCATGGTCTGCTCGTTGGTCCCGTTCGAGGCGGCCCGGGTGGGCCGCTGCTGCGGGGCGTGCGGCGCGTGCGGCACGCCCGTCGCGTCCTGCGGTTCGTGGCCGGCCGCCGTGCCGGGCGCCGTGCCGGGCGCCGTGCCGGGCGCTGCGGCGCTCTGCGGGCCGGCCGCGGGCCGCTTGCGTTCCTGCCGGAGCATGTACCGCCAGGCGAAGATCGGCGCCGCGGTGATCAGCATGGCGAAAACGGCCCAGGTGATCATCGCAGGGTGGGAGTGCCCGAAGACGAAGCCGGCGGTGAGCGATCCGCCGAAGACGAGGATGAAGAACCAGTGGATCCGGAACGTCCCGAACAGCGTGTCGGGGCTGGCCGATTCGCCCTTGGGCGTCACCACGAACTTGCTCTTGCGGCGCAGTACGGCGTCCATCAGCGAGCGGGCGTAGATCGGCGCGGACAGCGCGGACATCACCATGCCGGCGACCCCGCCGGAGCCCTCCGGCTCGTGCGGGGAGACGTTGTGCCGGCGGTTCCAGATGTACAGGCCGATCTGGAGCGCGGAGGCGTTGCCGTAGAGCATCAGCCACACCGTGGGATCGATGTTCACGCCGGAGGCGCCCAGGCCCAGGAACAACGCGCAACTCAGCGCTGCCAGGATCCAGTTGAGGGCGGACATCGGATAGAAGATGATCATCATGGTGTAGTTGAAGAGCTTGCCGGGCGGCAGGGAGAACAGGCCCTTCCAGTACTGCTTGAGGATCGTCTCGTAGGTGCCCCGGGACCAGCGCAACTGCTGGGTGAAGAAGTCGGTCCAGGCGTTCGGGCCCTCGCCGACCGCGAGCACGTCCGGCGTGTACACCGACTTCCACTTCCGGCCGGTGGCCGGGTTCTTGGCGCGGTGCATCTCGAAGCCGGTGGCCATGTCCTCGGTGATCGAGTCGTACAGGCCGCCGATCTGCTTGATCGCCCTGATGCGCACGGCGTTCGACGTGCCCACGAACATCGGGGCGCCGTACCGGTTGCCGGCGCGCTGGATCAGCGCGTGGAACAGGAACTGCTGCGACTCGGCGGCCTTGGTGACGAAGGTGTCGTAGTTGCCGTACACCTGTGGGCCGATGACGAAGCCGACGTCCGGGTCGCGGAAGTAACCCAGCATCCGCTCCAGGTAGTTGGGCAGCGGCACATGGTCGGTGTCGACCGAGGCGAAGAAGTCGTACTCGGCGCCGTGCGCCTCCAGCCAGGCGTTGTAGTTGCCGTGCTTGGTCTTGGCGCGGTGCGGGCCCTTGGGCCGGTTCCAGTGCGCGACGCCCTTGCGGGAGAAGTGGTGCACGCCGAGCCGGGCGCAGACCTCCTTGACCTCAGGGTCGTCACCCTCGTCGAGCAGCCAGACGTGCAGCAGGCCCCGGTGGCGCAGCCGGACGGCCGCCTCCAGGGTCTTGGTGACCATCTCCAGCGGTTCCTTGCCGGGCACGAAGGAGGTCAGGAAGGCGACTTTGGTGCCGGTCTCGGGAACCACCGGGACGGGGTCGCGGGCGACCAGGGTGGCATGCGCGTTCGACAGCACGTTCATGCAGCGGAAGAACTCGATCAGACCGATGGAGACCAGCATCACGATGTCGAGCGCGGGCAGGAAGTCGTAGGCGGGGTAGTCGCGCTCGGTCCAGTGTTCGGGTTGCAGCAGCCACGCCAGCAGGACCAGCGAGAGCAGCGGGGCCGCGCCCAGCATGAGCGCGGCGCGTAGGCGGTGCGGCTCCTGCGAGAGCAGCGAGCGGTACTGCACCGTGTACGGCTTGCCGGGATCGGGCTGGGTGAGGGGGCCCGCCAGCCGGCTGTAGTGCTCGTAGTCGTATCTCGGCAGGTTCTTCTTGATCCGGCGGAACGTCCCCGTGTTGCCGGTGCGGTGTCCGGGCACCCGGAGCTGCGTGGTCTGTGACGGGTCGAGGTTCTGCCGGGCGCCCGTCGGCGTCGACGTCATGAGTCATCCCCCCACACGCGGAACACCGCGTGTCAGTCGGTTCGTTGCGCCCCCTCGGGTCCCCCTCGACCGTCACGGGCGCATCAGTGATGGGTCGCGGTCACAGCCCCCACGTCTCCCACACCTTATCGACATGGAACCGCGACGTTCCGGTTGCAGGGTGCCCCCCTCGACATCCGTTCGTGGACGGGTCCCCTCTCCCCCGTCGCTCCGGCAACCGGTTCTCTTCCCCCCAAGTGCCGCGTATAGGCGGCAGCTTGAACAACCAGGTTTCTACGGTGCCGAGCATGATCGCAAGATGCGAAACGCTGTGTTTACCGGTCATACGCGTTCATTGTGGGGCGTGTGGGGATCTGGTGGACGCGTCGCGACGGCCGGGGACAGCCGGGCGCGGATGTGGCCGAAGTGGTCTCTTATGGCCTCCTCCGCGCGCATGGAGTCGCCGGACCGGACCGCGGCCAGGATCTCCCGGTGCTGACGGCCGGTGACCCGCGGGTCCTGCGGCGGCTCCACCAGATCCCGCTGTACGCGGTCGAAGGCGTCCCAGAACGCCTCCAATACCTCGCTCAGCAGGGCGTTGTCCAGCCCCCGGTAGAGCATGGCGTGAAACGCCCGGTCGGTCTCGACGAGGCCGGCTCCCTGCGCGGCCCGCTGTTCCATACGGTCCACAAGGGTCTCCAGTTCAACCAGGTCGGACTCGGGGAGCCGTCCGGCCAGCCGGGAGACCAGCCCCGCCTCCATCGCCTCGCGCAGTTCGAGCAGCTGGAGCAGGGAGTCCTCGCCCCGGTGGTGCCCGGCGACCGTGCGGAAGGCAAGGCCCTCGACCATCGGGGCGAGGGACATCGGGCCGACGTAGGTGCCGAAGCCGTGCCGTATCTCCACGATGCCCATGGCCTGGAGGGCCTTCAGTGCCTCCCGTACCGAGTTCCGGCTCGCGCCGAGCAGCTTCATCAGCTCG
Organism: Streptomyces sp. NPDC004629; assembly: GCF_042873595.1. NCBI lineage: Bacteria > Bacillati > Actinomycetota > Actinomycetes > Kitasatosporales > Streptomycetaceae > Streptomyces > Streptomyces sp. NPDC004629. The sequence goes on from NZ_JBIALO010000031.1 coordinate 5,887, forward strand.
GGCTCGGTCGGCAGCGGCGCACCGGAGGGCAGCCGTCGGTCGACGATGAGCTTCTTGATCCGCTCCTGCAGGTCTCGGGCTGCCATGGCCAGAGCGTATCCGGCCAAACAAGCGACAGGCCCTTCGGTGTGCGAAGGGCCTGCCGTCATCGTGCGCCGCCAGGGACTCGAACCCCGGACCCGCTGATTAAGAGTCAGCTGCTCTAACCAACTGAGCTAGCGGCGCCTGCTGACGCGAGAACTCTACCCGACCTCGGGGTGTGGTTCTGACCGCCGGGAGGCGGCGCGGAGGTGCCGGTCCGGGGCGCGTACATCATTCGGACCGTCAACATGCGCGTCGCGATGACAGTTGAGAAACTGACCAATGTGCACAAACGCGGACATTTCAGCCCGGAATGTGAGGGGGATCGCATGGCGACTCCGGTCTTCGAGGAATTCGATCCCGTGAGCGACTGCGAGTGCCCCGGATGTGTCCACTGGCGGCGGGTGAGCCCGCGTACGCTGCCCGGTCGGTTCGGCGGGCACCCGGCGGCCCGGCGGGCCCTGGTCGTGGCCGCCGCCACATCCGCCCTCGCCGCGGGCCATGCGGCGCCCGCCCTCGCCGTACCGTCCGCTCCGCCAGCCCCGCACCGGCCGGGCCTTCCGGCGGGCCCGGGCCCCGACACCCCGCAGGGCAGCCAGGTCCCGCTGCACGGGCCGAGCGGCAAGCCCGCCGTCTCGGCCCAGTCGCGCACGATCACCCGCACGGAGATCATCAACCGGGCCAAGACCTGGGTCGCCGCCCAGGTGCCGTACAGCACGGGCGCGTACTGGTCGGACGGCTACCGCCAGGACTGCTCGGGCTTTGTCTCGATGGCCTGGGGCCTGCCGGGCAACGAGTGGACGGGCAGCCTCGGCAAGTTCGGTGTGAAGATCAAGAAGGAGGACCTGCAACCCGGCGACATCCTGCTCTTCCACAACTCCGCCGACCCGCACAAGGGCTCGCACGTCGTCATCTTCGGCGGCTGGACGGACTACACGCACACCTACTACACGGCCTATGAGCAGACGCGCCCGCACACCCGCCGGATGGCCACCCCGTACTCCTACTGGAGTAATTCCGATAAATATGTCCCCTACCGCTACAAGGGCCTCGCCGCCGGCGCAGCGGGTGGCGGGGCGACCGCCGCGGTCAGGAGCGGGTCGTTCCCGGGGGCGGCCTACTTCGGACCCGGCGCGAACAACAAGTACGTCACCCGGCTCGGCGAGATGCTGGTGGCTCGCGGCGGCCGGGCCTACTACACCCAGGGGCCGGGACCGCGCTGGGGTGAAGCGGACCGGCGGGCGACCCAGGCGTTCCAGAAGGCCCAGGGCTGGAGCGGCGCGGACGCGGACGGCGTACCCGGACCGCGCACCTGGGAACTGCTGGCGACCGGGAAGGGCAAGGACATCCGGGCCGCCAGGGCCGGCGCGCCCGCGCCCGCCTCGCACGGTGTGCCCGGCTACCCGGGCCGCGCCATGTTCCGCCCCGGCGCGGAGAACACCTACGTCACCCAGCTGGGGCGGCAGCTGGTCAAGAAGGGGTACGGCCGCTACTACACGACCGGTCCGGGACCGCGTTGGGGCGATGCGGACCGGCGGGCCGTCGAGGCGTTCCAGCGCTCCCAGGGCTGGCGGGGCGGCGCGGCGGACGGCTACCCGGGGCCGGAGACCTGGCGGCGGCTGTTCGCCTAGGCCGCACCATTTCTCCCTATTTCTCATCTTTCTCCCCATTTCTTTCCCGTTTCTCGTCCTTCTCTTCTTTTCTCGTCTTCTCTGTCACTCACCTGTCATGACGCATCTGGCGCGGAGGCTGGAGCACGCATGAGCACGACGACGTCACACACGCCCGAGTCGGAGGGACCCGTCGAGGGGCCGTCCCGTCCGACCCGGCTGATCCACAACGAGTCGACCACCGAGATCCCCGTCCACCTGCTGTTCCGCGATGACCCCGCCCCGGTGTCGGTGCCGCTCAAGCCTGCGGTGGTGGCCCGCCGGCGGGGCACCGGCGAGCAGCCCCGGCTCAGGCGGCAGGGGCCGGTACGGGCCCGGAAGGTGCCCGAGGTCGATCCGCTGCTGGTGGAGCGTCCGGCGCGGGCGCTGCCCGGGGCCGCGGGTGTGCTCGCCGGCCTGGGCGGGGTCGCCGGGTGCGTGGCCACCTCCTGGTGGGCGGGGGTGCTGCCGCGGCTCGCGGCGGACGCGCTGTGGCTGCCCGGGTACGCGGGCGCCGGTCTTGGTCCGGCCCAGTGGGCGGCGTACGCGGGGGCCGGGGCGCTCGGCGCGCTGGGCTTCGGCGGGCTCACCCGGGGCGCGACCGGCCGGGCCTGGGTGCTCGGTCTGTTCGGCCGCTACCGGGGGACCGTGCGGCGCACCGGCCTCATGTGGGTGAACCCGATGCTGCGGCGGCGCCAGGTCGATGTGCGGCTGCGGCACTGGCGCAGCAAGCCGATGTCGGCCGCCGACGGCAACGGGGTGGCGCTCAGGGTGGTGGTCCTCGTGGTGTGGCGGGTGCGGGACACCGCGCGGGCCGTGCTCGGCGTGGCGGACCACGAGAGGTATCTGCGGGAGTGCGTGGAGGCGGCGCTGGCCCGGGTGCCGGTGGACATGCCGGGCGGGGCGCGGGGGGCCGCGGAGGCGGCGGGGGAGGCGCTGACCCGGCTGGTGGCGGCGGACGCGGCGGGCATCGGGCTTGAGGTGTTCTCGGTGCAGCCGGTCCGGGCCGAGTACGCGCCCGAGGTCGCCGCGGCCATGCACCGGCGCCGGATCGCCGCGCTGGACGCGCAGCAGCGCTCCTCCATGCTCACCTCGGTGGTGGACTCGGTGGAGGACACGGTGACCCGGCTGACCATGCGCGGGCTGGTCGAACTCGACGACTACGAGCGCAAGGCGCTGGTGCGGGATCTGACGGTCGCCTTCTGCGCGGGCCGTACCGAGTCCGCTCCGTGATTGGTATGGACATGCCCAACTGACGGCAATAATCTGAGACTTGGTCTAGACCTGCACGGCTCAGTGAACTTCCCCCACGTTCTCCAGGAGCGGCAGCATGCGTACACAGACCAAGTTGTCCGCCGTCGTGGTGGGTCTGGCCACCGTCGGAGCCTTCGCGCTCTCCTCCGGCGGGGCCAGCGGCCACGGCTACACGGACCTGCCCATCAGCAGGCAGAAGCTCTGCCAGAACGGAACGGTGGCCAACTGCGGCGACATCCAGTGGGAGCCGCAGAGCGTCGAGGGTTCGAAGGGCTTCCCGGCCGGCGGACCCGCCGACGGCCAGCTCTGCAACGGCGGGGTGAGCCGGTTCGCCCAGCTCAGCTCGCCGACCGCGCCGTCCGGCGGGGCCTGGCCGACCACCAAGGTGACCGGCGGTCAGAGCTACACCTTCCGCTGGCAGTTCACCGCGCGGCACGCCACGACGGACTTCCGGTACTACGTCACCAAACCGGGCTGGAACCAGAACCACGCCCTGTCCCGCTCCGACCTCACCACCACGCCGTTCCTCACGGTCCCCTACAACAACCAGCAGCCGCCGGCCACGCTCTCGCACAGCGGCACCCTGCCGACCGGCCTGAGCGGACACCACGTCATCCTCGCGGTCTGGACGATCGCCGACACGGGCAACGCGTTCTACGCCTGCTCCGACGTCACGTTCTGACCCCGCCCGGCCAAGGCCCGCGTGCACCGCACGACGCCACCCCCGCACGCGGGCCCACCACCCGTGCGACCCGCTCGACGCGGCCAGGCGCGCCGCAGGACCCTGACGCGAACGAGAAGCCCGGCAAAACGAAAGAACCCGGTGACGCAGTCGCCGGCACCCTTGCCTCCACATCTGACGCTACGTCAGCTACCGTGCGGCGGCATGGAGTTCCGTAGGGGTACGGTGGCGGAGTTGGTGGCGGGGCGGTGGGGGGACCGGCGGCCGGGGCTGTGGTTCGAGGAGCGGGTGCTCAGCCACCACGAGGTCGCGGCCGGCGCAGCCGCCCGTGCCGCGCTGCTGGCCGACCTGCTGCCGGCCGGAGCCGAACCGCACGTCGGGGTGCTGCTCGACAACACCCCGGAGTTCCCGCTGTGGCTGGGCGCCGCCGCCCTCGCCGGCGCCGCGGTCGCCGGGATCAACCCCACCCGCAGGGGCCCTGAACTGGCCCGCGACATCCTGCACACCGAGTGCCCGCTGCTGGTCACCGAGCGGGCGCGGCTGCCGCTCCTCGACGGCCTCGACCTGCCCGGCGTACGGCTGCTGATCACCGATACCCCGGACTACGCCGACCTGCTCGCCCCCTACGCCGACGCCACCCCCGACCCCTCCCGGGCCGCCCCGGAGGACCGGGTCCTGCTCTGCTTCACCTCCGGCTCCACCGGCGCCCCCAAGGCCGCGCTCTGCTCGCAGGGCCGGCTGGCTGCCGCCGGACGCTCCCTCGTCGACCAGTTCCGCCTCGGCCCCGACGGCGTGCACTACATCTGCATGCCCCTGTTCCACGGCAACGCGGTGATCGCCGACTGGGCGCCCGCGCTGGCGGCCGGCGCCGGGGTGGCGCTGCGCCGGCGGTTCTCCGCGTCGGGCTTCCTGCCGGACGTACGCCGGTTCCGGGCGACGTACTTCACCTATGTCGGGCGGGCCGTGCAGTACGTGCTGGCCACCGAGCCACGCCCGGACGACGCCGACAACCCGCTGCGGCTGGGCTTCGGCACCGAGGCGGGTGCGGTGGACGCGGCGGCCTTCGAGCGGCGGTTCGGGGTGCCGCTGGTGGAGGGGTACGGCTCCTCGGAGGGCGGCGCGGCGGTGCGCTGGACGCCCGGCACGCCCGCCGGTGCGGTGGGGCGCGGCGCTCCCGGGCTGGCCGTGCTCGACCCGGCCGACGGCACGGAGTGCCCGCCCGCCCGCTTCGACGAGGCCGGCCGGCTGCTCAACGGCGACGAGGCGATAGGCGAGCTGGTCAACCGGGGACCGAACCCCTTCGAGGGGTACTGGCGCAATCCGGCGGCGGAGGCCGAGCGGCGGCGACGGGGGTTCCCCGGGTCCGGCGAGACCGGCGGCGGGGGAGGCTGGTACTGGACCGGAGACCTGTTCTGCCGTGACGCCGACGGATACCTCTACTTCGCGGGCCGCGGCGACGACCGGCTGCGGGTCGACGGTGAGAACCTGGCCGCCGCGATGATCGAGAACATCCTCGCCCGGTACCCGGGTGCCGACGCCGTCGCCGTCTACGCGGTGCCGGACCCGGTCACCGGCGACCAGGTGATGGCGGCGATCGCGGGGACCTTCGACCCGGCGGACTTCGCCGCCTTCCTCGCCGCCCAGCCCGACCTCGGGACGAAGATGGCGCCCCGGTTCGTCCGGCTGGTGGAACGGATGCCGGTCACCGCCACCAACAAGATCCATCGGGCGGAGCTGCGCCGCCAGGGGCCGCGGTGCGCCGATCCCGTGTGGTGGCGGCCGCCGGGCGAGGAGGCGTACCGGCGGTTGACCGCACAGGACGCCGAAGGGCCCCTCGTCGCCACGAGAGGCCCTTCACCGGTGCGCCGCCAGGGACTCGAACCCCGGACCCGCTGATTAAGAGTCAGCTGCTCTAACCAACTGAGCTAGCGGCGCATGACTCCCGCCGTCCGCGTCTCGCGGTCGGCGACGAAGAAAATACTACCCGGTCCGCGGGGATGCTCCGGACCACCCCGGATCCGGTGCCGGCGGTGCGGCCGGCGCCACCGGTGCTCGATCGCCAGCGACAGCAGCCCCCGTGCTAGATCGCCAGCGACAGCAGCACCGGTGCCGCGTTGCGGTTCAGGGCGTCCGCGGCCTGCCGCAGCCGGTGCGCGTGCGCCACCGGCAGTGACAGCGCCAGACAGCCCACCGAGGAGCCCGCCGTGATCGGCACCGCCGCGCACACCGTGCCGACCGCGTACTCCTGGAGGTCGAGCACGGGCACCGTCGGCGGCTGGGACTCCAGACGGGACAGCAGCAGCCGGTCGCTGGTGATGGTGCGCGAGGTGAGGCGGGCCATCTTGTGCCGGGAGAGGTGATCGCGGCGGGCGTTGTGGTCGAGCTGGGTCAGCAGGCTCTTGCCGACGGCCGTGGCGTGCGCGGAGGAGCGGAAGTCGACCCACTCGTTGACCGCGGGCGTGGCCGGGCTGTCGGCGTACTGGGTGACCTTCACCTCACCGTCGACGTACCGGCTCAGATAGACGGCCGCGCCGACCGAGTCCCGCAGCCGGACCAGGGTGAGCTGGAGCTTGTCGCGCAGCGCCCGCTCCCCGTCGTGCGCGGAGCCGAGGCGGCTCAGCGCGTCCCCGGTCACATAGGCGCCGTCGGCGACCTGCTCGACGTATCCCTCGCGGCGCAGCATCCGCAGCAGCGCGGTCAGCCGCTCGTGGCCGAGGCGGGTCCGGCGGGCCAGCTCGGTGTCGGTGACGCCCGTGGTGTGCCGTGCCACCGTCTCCAGGACGCGCAGGGCGTCCTGGGCGGAGTGGTACGGGGCGGTCGGCTCGTGCATCAGCGCCACGGTGATCCCCCCTGCGCTTGCTGTCTGGGCCGTGATCCGGACGGCGGATCGTTTCCACGATAACGGTCAGGCGTCCGCTGGGGAGGGGGCCTTGACGAGATCATGGTGCCCGTAACCTGCGGTATCGCCGCACCGGCATATGCCTACGGCATGCCCCAGCGGGTGACCTGCTGTGTTGACACCCTCACCTGCTGCAATTGCACCGCCAGGGCGAAAAAAAAATCGGTCACAGGACGGCGCCAAGGAACTCCCGGGTGCGCTCCTGCTCCGGATCGCTGAAGATCCGCTCCGGTGACCCCGCCTCGATGACCCGGCCGCCGTCGAACATCAGGACCTGGTCGGAGATGTCCCGGGCGAAGTTCATCTCGTGGGTCACGCACAGCATCGTGATGTCCGTGCTGCGGGCGATGTCCCGCAACAGGTCCAGGACGCCCGCGACCAGCTCAGGGTCGAGCGCGGAGGTCACCTCGTCCAGCAGCAGCACCTGCGGCCGCATGGCCAGCGCCCGAGCGATCGCCACCCGCTGCTGCTGGCCCCCGGACAGCTGGGACGGGCGCATGCCGCACTTGTCGCTGAGGCCGACCAGCTCCAGCAGCTCGCGGGCGCGCGCCTCCGCCTCGTCCCTGTCCAGGCCGAGCACGGTGACCGGGGCCTCGGTGATGTTCCGCAGCACCGTCATGTTCGGGAACAGGTTGAACTGCTGGAACACCATCCCGATCTTCTTGCGGACCTCGCGGACCTCCTTCTCGGAGGCCGGGAACAGCGGCTGCCCGTCCACCGTGATGGTGCCCTCGTCCGGCTTGGCCAGCGTCATCAGCAGCCGCAGGATCGTGGTCTTGCCGGAGCCGGACGGGCCGATCAGGGTGACGTGCCGGCCCGCCTGCACGGACAGGTCGAGCCCGTCGAGGACCGTGTGGTCCCCGAACCGCTTGGTCACCCCCGCCATGTGGATCAGTCCGGTCGGACGGTCCTCGGCGGCGGTCGGCTGCTTACTGGTCTCAACGGACAAGGCGACGCTCCAGGGTGCGCAGAAGGAGGGAGGCGAGGTAGGAGATGACGATGAAGGCCACGCCGATCACCGTCACCGGCTCGGTGAACTGGAAGTGCTGCTGGGAGAAGAGCCGCGCCCGGCCCAGCATCTCCAGGACGGTGATCGTCATCAGGATGGGCGTGTCCTTGAGCATCGAGATGACGTAGTTGCCGAGCGGCGGCACCACCCGGCGGATCGCCTGCGGCAGGATCACCGCCGTCCAGGTCCTGCGCACCGACAGGCTCAGCGCCGTCGCGGCCTCCCACTGGCCGACGGGCACCGCCTCGATGCCGGCCCGGTAGACCTGCATCGTGTACGTCGAATAGTGCAGCCCGATCGCGAAGACGCCGGTGGTCAGCGCGGAGAAGGTCAGGCCCCACTCGGGCAGCACGTAGAAGAGGAAGAACAGCTGCACCAGCAGCGGGGTGTTGCGGACGAACTCCGTCACCACCCCGACCGGCCAGCGCACCCACCGGGTCGGCGTCCGCATCAGCAGCGCCCACACCAGGCCCAGGCCGAACGAGAGCACCGAGCCGAGCGCCAGCGCCTGCAATGTGACCAGCAGGCCGTCCCAGAAGTGCGGCATGAAGTCGCCGACGGCGTTCCAGTCCCAGGTCATGCCGCACCACCGCCCGCGGCGCCCACGCCGGTCGTCTGGGCGCGCTTGACCTCACGCGCCGTCTTTTCCGTGCCGGGGTCCTTGCCGAGCCCGGCCTTCAGCCGCTTCTCCAGCGCCCGCATCAGCCGGGTGATCACGAAGGCGATCACAAAGTAGATCAGCAGGACGTAGGTGTAGACCTCCGCGCTCTGCTGGAGCGCCAGCCGCACCAGATTGGCGCTGAACGCCAGATCGCCCATGCCCATGACGGACACCAGCGCGGTGCCCTTGAGCAGTTCGACCACCAGATTGCAGAAGGAAGGGATCATCTCCGGCACCGCCTGCGGCAGCAGGATCAGCCGCAGCCGCTGAAGGGGCGTGAAGCCGAGGGCGATGCCGCCCTCCTTCTGCGCCGCCTCGACCGCGTTCAGCGCCCCGCGCACGACCTCCGAGCCGTAGGCGCCGTAGGTCAGCCCGAGCGCCAGCGTGCCCGCCCACATCGGCACCAGCTGCCAGCCGAAGGCGATCGGCAGCACGAAGAACACCCAGAAGATCATCACGAGTGCCGAGGTGCCGCGGAACACCTCGGTGTAGAAACCGGCGACGAAACGGACGATGCGCAGCCGGTGGGTGCGCGCGATACCGACGACGAAGGAGACCGCCGCGGCCAGAAGCGCGCTGAAGACCAGGAGCTGGATCGTGGTCCAGACTCCCTTGAGTACGAGTTCCCAGAGCCCGGTGGTCATCCGCCGCACAGCTCCTTCGCGGTGAGGTCGGTCATCTCGGCCTGTGTGAAGCCGAACGGCCGCAGGATGCGCAGCAGCTCACCGCTCTTCTTCAGCTTGCGCAGCTCGGTGTTGAAGGCGTCCCGGAGCTTTGTCTCCGTGGGCCGGAAGGCGAATGCGCCGCCGTCCACGTGCGGTTTGCCGTCGACGAGCGGGGCGAAGGCCGTGGTGGCCTCCGCCTTGGCGGACTTCTTCACCACCTCACGGGTGGTCACGGCGGTCCCGGCGAACACGTCGACGCGTCCGGCCTCGACCGCGTTCAGCCCGGCCACCTGGTCCGGGACGATCAGGATGTCGCTCTCCTTGTACCCGGCTTCGACTGCGTACTGGATCTCGGCGTATCCCGTGCCGGTGGCGAACTTCGCCTTCTTGGCGACCACGTCCTGGTAGTCGTGCAGCCCCTTCGGATTGCCCTTGCGCACGATGAAGGAATCGAGCATCTGGTAGTCGGGGTCGGCGAAGATCACCTGGGCGCAGCGGTCGGGGTTCACATACATCCCGGCCGCCACGACGTCGAACTGCTGCGAGTTCAGTCCGGGGATCAGCGAGCCGAACTCGGTCGGCACCGGCTGCACGCCGTCCACACCGAGCCGTTTGAAGATGACCTTCGCCAGCTCCGGTGCCTCACCGGTCAGCCGGCCGTCCTTGTCGATGTAGCCGAAGGGTATTTCGCCGGCGATCCCGAGCCGGACGACACCCTGCGCCCGCAACCGGTCCAGCAGGTCGCCGCCGTTCGTCGCGGACGCCGTGGCGACGCGTGAGCAGCCCGCCGCGCCCAGCGCGCCGAGGGCCGCCACGCCCGCGAGCACCGCCCGCCGGCTGCGTCTGTGCCCGTACCCGGTTGTGTGTACGCCGTTCCCAAGTGGTGGAGCCATGGCCGCGCGGCTACCCGGGACCACACGAGTTATGCACCATGGATTCCATGACGGATTCCACGACCGCCCGATTCCTGGACGTCTCGCTGGTCAAGCGGGATGTCCGGTGCACGGTCCGGCTTCTGGACGACCGTGCTCCGCTCACCTGCGCCGCGGTGTGGGACGCCCTGCCGCTGTCCGGTGACGTCTATCACGCCAAATACGCGCGCAACGAGATCTACGCTCTCTTCCCGCCCTTCGCGGCATCCGAACCGCCCCTGGAGAATCCGACGGTCACCCCGATCCCCGGGGACCTCTGCTATTTCTCCTTCGCCGGCGCGGAACTGGGCACGCGCGCCTACGGCTACGACCGCGAGGTCCGCCCCGGGACCACCCTGGTCGACCTGGCCCTGTTCTACGAGCGCAACAACCTGCTGCTCAACGGCGATGTGGGCTGGGTGCCCGGCATCGTCTGGGGCCAGGTCGTCGACGGACTCGACCGGATGGCCGAGGCGTGCAACGACCTGTGGCGGTCCGGGGCCGCGGGGGAGACGCTCAGCTTCCGCCGCGCGTGAGCCCTGCCGCGTACAGCGCGTGGGCGGCGCGCAGCACCAGATCGTCCCGGTGCCGGGCCGCGACCAGCTGGAGACCGATCGGCAGCCCCGCGTCGTCCGCCCCGACGGGGACGGTCGCGGCCGGCTGCTGGGTGAGGTTGAACGGGTACGTGAACGGCGTCCACCCCGTCCAGCGCCGGTGGCCCGAGCCCTTCGGCACCTCCGCGCCCGCCTCGAACGCCGTGATCGGCAGGGTCGGCGTGACCAGCAGGTCGTACCTCTCATGGAAGCGGCCCATGCGCCGGCCGAGGTCCATGCGGACGTCCACCGCGGCCAGGTAGTCCAGCGCCGAGAGCCGGGCGCCCGCCCCGCAGATCTCGCGCAGCCCGGGGTCGAGCAGCGCCCGCCGGTCCGGCGGCAGCCCCTGCACGACCCGGGCGGCGCCGCCGAACCACAGGGTGTGGAAGGCGTCCACCGGGTCCGTGAGGTCGGGGTCGGTCTCCTCGACGTACGCGCCCGACTCCGCGAGCCCGGCCACCGCCCGCCGCACCGCCGCCGCCACCGCGGGACGCACCGCCACCTGGCCGCCCAGCGACGGCGAGTACGCCACCCGCAGCCCGTGCACGCCCCCGCCGAGGGCCGCCACGAACGAGCCGGGCGCCGCGGGCAGCGCCGACCAGTCCCGGGCGTCGGGCCGGCCGATGACGTCCAGCAGCAGCGCAGCGTCCGCCGCGTCCCGGGTCATCGGGCCCACATGGGACAGCGTGCCGAAGGCGCTCGGCGGATACAGCGGCACCCTGCCGTACGTCGGCTTCAGCCCGAAGATCCCGCAGAACGCGGCCGGGATGCGCACGCTGCCGCCGCCGTCCGTGCCCAGCGACAGCGGGCCCGCGCCCAGCGCCACCGCCGCCGCGCTGCCGCCGCTTGAGCCGCCCGCGGTACGGGCGGGATCGTGCGGATTGCGGGTCACCCCGGTCAGCGGGGAGTCGGTGACACCCTTCCAGCCGTACTCGGGTGTCGTCGTCTTGCCGATGAACACCGCGCCCTGCTCGCGCAGCCGGGCCACCGACGGCGCGTCCTCGGCCCACTCGCCGTCCGCCGCTACGGTCCGCGAACCGCGCAGGGTCGGATGGCCGCGCAGCAGCAGGATGTCCTTGACCGTCACCGGCACGCCGTCCACCAGCCCCGCCGGCTCCCCGCGCCGCCACCGCCCGGCCGACTCCCGGGCCTGTTCGAGCGCATCCTCCGAAAGGAGCCGGACGAAGGCGTTCACCTCCGGCTGGATCCGCGCCGCCCGCTCCAGGGCGGCGGTGGTGGCCTCCACGGGACTGAACTCGCCCGTGCGGTAGCCGTCGAGGAGTTGTACGGCGGTCAGGTCGGTCAGCTCCATGCACCCTCCCGGGGTCAGCGGCCCGGCACGTATCCGCGCTTCTTGTCGACCACGTTCACCAGGGCTCTGCCCGCCGCCCACCGCTCGTACAACTCCACGAACTGGGAGCTGAGTTCGTCCCGCCAGCCGACCGTGTCGCCGCTCATGTGCGGGGAGACGATCAGCCCAGGCAGCCGCCACAGCGGGCTGTCCCGGGCAAGCGGCTCGGTGGCGAACACGTCCAGGGCCGCGCCCGCGATCCAGCGCTTGGACAGCGCCTCGACGAGCGCGTCCTCGACGACCAGCTGCCCGCGGCCGACGTTGATGAAGTGCGCCGAGGGCTGCATCACACCGAAGCGGCGGGCGTCGAACATGCCGTGCGTCTGCTCGGTCAGCGGCGCCGCCGCGATCACCCAGTCCGCCCGCGCGATCAGCCGGTCCAGGTCGTCGGGGCCGTGTATGCCGGTACGCGGGACGCGGCCGACGACCGCGGGCGTCACCTCCAGCGCCTTGAGCGTGCGGGCGATGGTCCGGCCGATCGGCCCGGAGCCGACCACGCACGCGCGCGTGCCGGCCAGCCGCCGGGCCTCGCGGTGCCGCCAGGTCCGCTGCCGCTGGAGGTCCAGGGTGCGTGGCAGGTCCTTGGCGATGGCCAGCACGAGCGCGGCCACGTACTCGGCGATGGGCCCATCGAAGATCCCGCGCGCGTTGGTCACCACGGTGTCCGAGTCGGCCAGCTCCGGGCACATCAGATGGTCGACGCCCGCGCTCGCCGTGTGCACCCAGCGGGGGCGCGGACCGCCGCCCGGCCAGGCATCGCGGACCGCGCGCGAGGCGAAGTCCCACACCAGCAGGACGTCCGCCGTCGGCAGCAGCCCGGCCAGCGTGCGTGCGTCGGCGTGCACGACGCGGGCCCGGCCGGTGAGCCGGCCGAGGCGGGGGAGCGGGTCGGCATCGAGCACGAGGAGCGTCGGGACGGACATCGACAAACCGTTCCTCCGGGGTCCGTGGCGGGTGTCGGGCGGGACGGGCGGCTCGGGGCGGCGTGGGACCGGGCCGGACGGGGCGCTGCGGTCAGGGCGTCTGACATGGGCGGATTGACCACGCTCGCACCCGAACCTACCTTCGTCAACACGGGCGTACCCGCACCCTGTTGCCCGCCCGTTTTCACCCCGTGAGGCCGGTGTCTGCCATGGACGTCTCCTTTCTCGGCGGTCCCCGCCCGCAGCGCGGCGTCGGTGTGGTCGCCCCCTTCGACTTCGCGCTCGACCGGGAGCTGTGGCGCTGGGTGCCGGACGAGGTGTCGCTGCACCTGACGCGGACGCCGTACGTGCCGGTCGAGGTGAGCCTGGACCTGGCCCGGCTGGTCAGCGAGCACGAAACCCTCGGCGAGGCGGTCCGCGCGCTGACCGCCGTCGAACCCGAGGTGGTGGCCTACGCCTGCACGTCCGGCAGCTTCGTCGGCGGGATCGCCGGGGAACGGGCGATGGGGGAGGCGATGGTCCGGGCCGGCGCGGTCCCGGCCGTGACGACGTCCGGTGCGCTGCTGGAGGCGCTGGCCGAGCTGGGGGTGCGGCGGGTGGCCCTGCTGACGCCGTACACGGAGTCGGTGACCCGCGCCCTGCGGGACTATGTGGCCGAGGCGCGGGTCCGGGTGACCGGGTGCGTCTACATGGGGCTGACCCGGTACATCTGGCGGGTGCCGTACCGGGACGTGGCCGCGATGGCGCACCGGGCCGCGCGGGCGGGCGGCGCCGACGCCCTGTTCATCTCCTGCACCAACCTGCCGACGTACGACGTGATCCCCCAGCTGGAGGCGGAGCTGCGCATCCCCGTGCTCTCGGCCAACCAGGTCACGATATGGGCGGCGCTGCGCCGACTGGGTACCCGAGCTGTGGGGCCGTACCAGGCGCTGCTGGACGACGCGGCGCGCGGATGGCCCGCACTGCCGGAAGAACAGCAGGAGGGCTGGACATGACCGCACTCGGATTCCTCTACCCGGGGCACTCCGCCGAGGACGACTATCCGCGCACCGAGCAGCTCCTGGGCAGCGACATCCGGGTGGAGCTGGTCCATACCGACATCGGCGAGGACGCGCACCGGGTGGACACGCTGCGGCGGATGGGGGCGCCGGAGCGGCTGGCGGCGGGCGTCGAGACACTGCGCCTGGCGGGCGTGGAGGCGATCGTGTGGGCGTGCACCAGCGGCAGCTTCGTGTACGGCTGGGACGGCGCCCACGAGCAGGTCCGCTCGCTGGCCCTGGCCGCGGGCATGCCGGCCTCCTCGACGTCCTTCGCGTTCGTGCACGCGCTGCGCGAGATCGGGGTGCACCGGGTGGCGGTCGGCGCGACCTATCCGGACGACGTGGCCGAACTGTTCGCGGACTTCCTGCGGGCCGCGGGCACCACGGTGACCGCCGTACGGCCGTCCGGGATCGTCACGGCCGCGGAGGTCGGCGACTGGGGCGAGCGCGAGCTGTTCGACCTGGCCCGGCGGGCGGACCGGCCGGAGGCGCAGGCGCTGCTGCTGCCGGACACGGCCCTGCACACGGTGGCCCACCTGCCCGCGCTGGAGAAGGAGCTGGGCAAGCCGGTCCTCACGGCCAACCAGGTCACGGTGTGGGAGGCGCTACGTCTGACAGACCGCAGGGTGAACGCCCCCACCCTGGGATCCCTGTTCACCCACGAGCCCATAATCCAGGCCTGACCCACCCCTGCCCCCAAAGGGGGACGCGGGGAACAGCGCACCCAGCCACAACGGCGCCGCGGCCAACGGCCGGCAGGCGCCCCCGAAGGGGGGCGCGGGGAACTGCGCGATCAACCACGACGGCGCCGCGGTCAACGGATGGCAGGCGCCCCCGAAGGGGCGCGGGGAACTGCGCGATCAACCACGACGGCGCCGCGGTCGACGGACGTACCGCGGGCGGGGCGCACACCGGGAGTCGGCCCGGCATGGTGGCCGGGAATAAACCGGAGACCGCCTCCTGTTACCGCCCGGAAGACAGCGCACGGCGGAATACAGGAGGCGCACCGTGGCGGCAGACGAGATCCGGGGGACGGCCAAGGGGACCGCCCCCGTCCCCCTCTCCGTACTGGATCTGGTGACCGTCGGGACGGGCAGCACCGCCACCGACGCGCTGCGCACCGGCGTCGAGCTGTCCCGGTTCGCCGAGGCGCGCGGCTTCCACCGGTACTGGGTCGCCGAGCACCATTCCATGCCGGGCGTCGCCTCCTCCTCGCCGGCGGTGATCCTCGCCCACCTCGCCGCCCACACGGAACGGATCCGGCTCGGCTCGGGCGGGGTGATGCTGCCCAACCACGCCCCCCTGGTCATCGCCGAGCAGTTCGGCACGCTGGAGGCGCTGGCGCCGGGCCGGATCGACCTCGGGCTGGGGCGGGCGCCGGGCACCGACGGGGCCACCGCCGCCGCGCTGCGCCGCACCGACACCCTGAACGAGGGCGCCGACGACTTCCCGCAGCAACTGGCGGAGCTGACCCGGTTCCTGGACGACGACTTCCCCGACGGCCATCCCTACCGGCGAATCCACGCCGTTCCCGGCCCGGTGCAGGCCACCGCGCCCGGCGGTGTCCAGTCCCCGCACCGCCCGCCCGTCTGGCTGCTCGGTTCCTCCGGTTTCAGCGCCCGGCTCGCGGCCCTGCTCGGCCTGCCGTTCGCCTTCGCGCACCACTTCTCCGCGCAGAACACCATCCCGGCCCTCGACCTGTACCGGGAGAACTTCCGGCCCTCCGACATCCTCGACGAGCCCTACGCCCTGATCGGTGTCTCCACGCTCGCCGCGGACGACGAGCGGGAGGCGCGCCGGCAGACCCGGGCGATGGCGCTGAACATGGTGCGGCTGCGCACCGGCCGCCCCGGCCTGTTCCCGGACCCGGCAGAGGCCGAGAAGCACGAGTTCAGCCCGATGGAGGAGGAGTTCGTGCGGTCCTGGACGGGTAACATCGTGCACGGCGGCGCCGACGAGGTGCGCGCCGGACTGGACGCGCTGCACAAGCGCACCGGCGCCGACGAGTTGATGCTCACCTCGCACGCGCACCGCGGCGATCTGCGGCTGCGCTCCTACGAACTGATCGCGGACGCCTACGAGTTGCCCACCACGTAGGACTGCGTCGCCAGCAGTTCGGAGATGCGGTCCGGCGGCACCGGCCGGGAGTAGAGCCAGCCCTGGCCGGTGTCGCAGCCGATGTGCCGCAGTCGGGTCGCCTGCGCGGACGTCTCCACGCACTCGGCGGTCACCGTGAGCCCGAGCCGGTGCGCCAGTTGGATCATCGCCTCGACCACGACCTCGTCGGCCGGATTCGGCCGGTCGCCGGGGTCGTCGTACTGGAAGCCGCGCACGAACGAGCCGTCCAGCTTGAGGACCGACACCGGCAGCCGGCTCAGATACGCCAGGTTCGAGTAGCCGGTGCCGAAGTCGTCGATGGCGATCCGCACCCCCATGTCGCTCAGCGCCTGGAGGGCCTCCAGCGGGCGGCCCGCCGACCCCATCACCGCCGACTCGGTCAGCTCCAGCTGCAACAGGTGCGGGGCGAGGTCCGTCCGGGCGAGGGCGTCCGCCACATCGGCCACCAGATCGGAGTCCCAGACCTGGCGCACCGCCACGTTGACGCTCACGAAGATCGGCGGCTCGTCCGGGTGGTCCAGCTGCCAGCGGCGCGCCTGACGGCAGGCGGTGATCAGCGCCCAGCGGCCGAGCGGCACGATCGAGCCGTCCTCCTCGGCGAGTCCGATGAACCGATTCGGCGTCAGTGTGCCGAACTGCGGGTGGTGCCAGCGGGCCAGCGCCTCGACCCCGCGCAGCCGGCCGTCCTCCATGCCGACCAACGGCTGGTATTCCAGGGCGAATTCGCCGCGGTCGATGGCGGGGCGCAGGGCGGAGGAGAGGGCCTGCCGGGTCATCCGGTGCGCGTTGCGTTCCGGGTCGAACAGCGTCCAGCGGCCCTTGCCGTCGGCCTTCGCCCAGTACAGGGTCGTGTCGGCCGCCTGCATCAGGCCGGTGGCCGTCGTGCCGGCCGTGTGCCGTTCGACCACGCCGATGGAGGCCGTCAGGGACAGCCGCCGGCCCGCGAGGTCGAAGGGGGCGCGGAGCGCGGTCAGCGCCGACTCGGCCAGCTCGGCGAGTTGGTCCGTGCCCGTCGAGTCCTCGACGAGCAGGGCGAATTCGTCGCCGCCGAGCCGCGCCACCAGGGGGGTGCCCGCCCGTCCGCTCCCGGCCTCGTCCGCGATCTGGGTGAGCCGCTCCGCGACGGCGGCCAGCAGCCGGTCGCCGACCCGGTGGCCGAGGGTGTCGTTGACCGCTTTGAAGCCGTCGAGGTCCAGGTAGCACAGTCCGACCCGGCCGGTGCCGCCCTGCTCGTAGGTGTCCGCCTCCAGTGCGGCCGTCAGCCGCTCGAAGAACAGCGTGCGGTTGGCCAGCCGGGTCACCGGGTCGTGCATCTGCAAGTGCCGCAGCCTGGCCTGGAGTTCGCGGCGGGCGCTGATGTCGGCGACGGAGAGCAGGATGCCGTGCTCGGACTCGGCGAGCGGGGTGACGGTGACCTGCGCCCACACCACGCGGCCGTCGGGCTGTTTCAGTCGCCGGGTGCAGCGCAGCTTCGCCTGCCGGCCGCGCAGCACCTCGCGGTAGGCGTGCCAGGCACGGGCGTCCGAGGTCAGGTCGACCAGGTCGGCGGCGACGCGTCCGGTCAGTGCGGCGGCGTCGGTGCCGAGCAGCGTGCCGAACGCGTCGTTGGCGGTGACCACTCGGCCGTCGCGGTCGACGATCGCCATGGACAGCGGGGCTGCCGCGAAGACTGAGCGGTAGGCGTGTGCCGGCGACCCGGCGTTCGGCCGCCGGGCACCTGAAGACATAGTGTTGTCACTCTCTGTGACGGCGGACCGGTCGAGGTCTGCCGCGGGCGTCGGCCCTTCGGACGTTCCGCTCACCGCTCGCTCCCGCAGTGCCACTCGATCTCTGTCCGTGCAGGAAAGTGTGCCGATCATAGAGGCTGGCCCGAGGGCCTTCCAGCCGGCTTCCAGTGTCCCCGATCGACCCACGGTTCCGACAGATCGTTTCTGCCCGTGCCTGGACGAGTTCTTAGGGCCGACGACCGCTTGTGACGTTCCGTGAGTGATTTGAGGCGTCGGCCATTCGAGGGTGTGACGGGTACTCACTCTTCTGGTGCAGACAAACAGGGCGTAGTGGAGCAAAATCCCACAGGCTGGGTGCGGTGTCCGTGCAACCGCACCCGGAGGTCTCCCCTTGCCGCCCCATCTGCGCAGTGCCGCCGCCGTGTTCACCACGATGTCGGCGCTCGCCGCGACGTCGATCCTCACCGTCCCGTCGGTGGCCGAACCGTTCTCCACGACGCCGTGCGCCCTGCACCGGACCGACGCGCATCACTCTGAGGGAGTGGATACCTGGAACTCCGCCTATCCGCGCCCGACCCGCCCGCTGGACGCCGTGCTGGTGTTCCTCTCGTTCCCGGACTCGGCCCCGCGCAGCACGCCCGCCCAACTGGCCGCCGACCATTTCCCGGCCACCAGCCGCTTCTTCGAACAGGTCTCCTACGGCAGATTCACCCTGCGCCCGCATCCGCTGAAGCGCTGGCTCCGCATGCCGCGCCCCTCGACGTCCTACGTCATAAGGCGTGACTGGAGCGCCGCGCAGCGGGCCGCCTATCTGCGGGACGCGTTCGCGGTGGCCGACCAGGACGTCGACTTCTCGCGCTACGACATCGTCTACTTCGTGGCCGATCCGGACGCGCCCGGCGTGGATTCCGACGCGACGAAGGTCGTCAACCTGGACACCCCGGTGCGGGTGGACGACACGGACGTACGCCGGGTCGTCACGGTCTTCGAGGACCATCCGCCGGACCGGCTGGTCCTCGCGCACGAGACCGGGCATGTCTTCGACCTCCCGGACCTCTACCACCGCCCGGTGGACGGCAAGGGCGACTGGGACACCTACGTCGGCGACTGGGACCTGATGGGCAGCCAGTTCGGGCTGGCACCGGACCTGTTCGCCTGGCACAAGTGGAAGCTGGGCTGGCTGGATCCCCGCCAGGTGGTGTGCGTACGGGGCGCCGGACCGACCCGGCTGACCCTGGAGCCGCTGGCCGCCGGGGAGCCACCGGACGCCGGGACCGCCGGGTCACCGGCGTTCGGCCTCGGTGGCGGGGTGAAGCTGGCCGTCGTGCGCACCGGGGCCGAGAGCGCACTGGCCGTCGAGGCGCGCGGGCCCGCCGGGAGGGAC
This sequence comes from Streptomyces sp. NPDC004629, assembly GCF_042873595.1. NCBI lineage: Bacteria > Bacillati > Actinomycetota > Actinomycetes > Kitasatosporales > Streptomycetaceae > Streptomyces > Streptomyces sp. NPDC004629. The sequence continues at coordinate 24,834 of NZ_JBIALO010000031.1, forward strand.
CACGGTGTCTGCCGGCAGGGTGTGCTGGTGTACCGGGTGCACAGCGGTGCGGCGTCCGGAAGCGGCCCGATGGAGGTCGTGGACGCCCATCCGCGCACCGAGGCGTGCTGGGAGGGTTCGGTCTACCCGCCGCTCGCCGACGCACCGGTCGCGCTCGGCGAGACCTTCACGGTGCCGGGGGACGGCGTCCGGGTGGAGGTGGAGGACCGAACGGTGTCCGGCGCGTGGACGGTGAAGATCACACCGACGGTCAGGGGCTGAGCCGGCCGAAGAACGAGGGGTGAGGCCCTGCGGCGCGTGCCGGGCGACCGTGCGGCGCGTGCCGGGCGGCCGTGCGAAACACGCAGCCGTGCAAAAACAGAGATGGCGAGGGGTTCGCGGTTGATGCGAACATGCCTCGCCATCGTCGTCGTGCGCCGCCAGGGACTCGAACCCCGGACCCGCTGATTAAGAGTCAGCTGCTCTAACCAACTGAGCTAGCGGCGCCTGCTGACATCGTAGACCTTAGCACCCTGGTCGGCGGGAGGAAAAATCGATATCCGCACGGTTTCCCGGGCCGCCCGGACCGCCGCCCAGAGCACCACCTCGGGGCCGGGAAGCCACGGATGCCGGGTGTCGGGGGCGACCAGCCAGCGGGAGCCGTCGCGGGCGGCGCGCTCCTCGCCGTCCGGGGCGCGCAGGGCCGGCACGGTCACCGCGTCCCCGGTGCCGTGGCACAGCAGTGGCGGTACGCCGCAGGTGCGGCCCCCACAGCCCCACTCCTCCCAGGCCAGCAGCGAGGGCAGGCGCTGGGCCGTGCCCGGGGCGGCGAACAGGAGCACACGGCCCCGGACGACCGCGACCGGCCCGCACCCCGGGCCCTCGACCCACAGCCGGTCCAGCATCCGGCGACCGAAGATGGCCGGCGCGTTCACCACGTCGAAGGCGGTGCCGCAGGGCAGGACGAGCGGGGCGTCGGGCCGCTCCTCCCACAGTGCGAGGGTGCTGCGCGGATACGTTCCTGCGGAGGCGAGCCAGGCGGCGCCGTCGGTGGTGACCTTCCGTGTGCTGCTCATGGCACCTAGATCTACCGCCAGTGAAATTTACGTCGCTGTGAGTTGCGAAAATTCGGGACGGGAGGACGGAAGGGGGAGTATCTTGCCACCTGGCATATGCCGTGGGGCAGGTGCGGTGCCATCCGCCCCCGGCGTCGCCCGGATGTCACACGGGATCGGCGGTGCCACGCCCCTCGGCGTCGGCCCCGCGCATCAGGTCCCGGCCGAACTCCACCATCTTCTTGGCGTAGTCCTCGGTCCATTCCGCCCGCTCGGCGATGTCCGCGGGCGTCAGCCGGTCGAAGCGGCGCGGGTCGGCCAGCTGGGCCGCCGCGATCGCCTGGTACTCCACGGCACGGTCGGCGGCGGCGCGGAACGCCTGGGCCAGCTCGGTCGCCCGCGCCAGCAGGGCCCGGGGGTCGTCCATCGACTCCAGATCGAAGAAGTGCTCGGGATCGGCGACCGCCGCCACGGGCTCGAAGAGCAGGGGCGCGGGGCGTAGCCGCGGTTCGTTCCGACGCGGCGTGGGCTCCGCCATGTCTCGTCCTCCTCGTACGGTTTCCTGGGCCGCCCCTCAGGCTGCACCCCCCTCCATTCTCCCGCGCCCCCACAACCACCTGACGACCGCCGTTTCATCCCTCCGTCACGCCGCTGTCCGACCGGCGCCGGGGCGGGGGTGGGCCGGGCGTCGATCGCTCGGACGGGGTGGGCCGGGACACGACCCGGGCCTCACCCGGCGCCCGACCGCGGACCCGGTCCCACCGACATGCTGCCGCGACCCGGCCCCCATGCCCGTCGTGACGCGGCCCCGTCACGCGCTTCGGCCGTCTCGCAGGGTGCTCATGGCTGCCAGGGGACTCGGTGCTCTGCCAGGAGGGGTCCTCAAGGTGCGGCGTATCAGCCGTGACACCGAGGACAGCTCCGCCCTGCTCCGTCAGGGTGAGGAGCTGGACCGTGCGGCCGAGGAAGGCCGCTGCACCGTGGCTGGGGAAGTCGAGGATGTCTGTGTGTCCGGCGTGGTCAACCTGGACGACCGGCCGAAGCTGGGCCGCTGGATGAACGACCCGCTCTGGCACGAGTGGGACGCGATCATGGTCACTTCGCTGGACCGGATCACTCGGGATCAGCACCACTGGGACAGGTTCGCGGAGCGGAACGGTCGGGCAAGACGGGTCGGCCGGCCACCGTTGTCACACTCCGTGGTGACGATTCCGAGTCCGAGCCAGAACCGGTCTCCCATCCTTCCGCCCCCATGCCGGCCGAAGCAGAAAATTGCGGGGGGTCTGGTCTTCTGGGACACGCCTGGCGTCCCTCCGTTGTGGACGACGACAAGCTAGCGATAGCCCGCCCGGCATGCCAAAAACCCTGTCCCGGCACATCGGTAAGAGCGCCTGAGGCGGGCGCACAGCGACGCGGTCAGGCGCTCACCTCGGAGCGCACCGGAACGGGCGGGCGCACTCCCGTGAGTGCCTCCGCTCGGGCAACGAGGTGGGGCGCAAGATCGGGGTACCAGCCACGGGCTACGGCTTGCAGCATCTCTGCCAGGGCCGCGAGTTCCCCGATTCGACCGGCTGGGGTGTCGAGGATCGGCGCGAACTCCTTGCGGATGCGGGCGGCTACGTCGGGAACGAGCAGGCTATGCGCGTGGAGGAGTCCCGCGTCGTAACCGAACGGCACCCAGCCCCACCGCTCCCAGTCCAGAAGGCACAGGGGCGCGGCGGTGAGGTTGCCCCAGTGCAGGTCACCGTGACCGGTCACCCGCTCCACCTTGGCGGGTGCCGGGACGCCGAGAAACTGGGGGAAGGCCCGTTCGATCCAGCCGTCCCGGACGGTCGTCTTCACGCCCTCCGCTTCGGCGAGCAGGGCAAGGGCTTGGCGAAGGTCCGCCCACCACTCGTCAGGCAACCCGGGGTCGTGGTCGATGTCGGCCCGGTCCGGGGACACCACGGGTTGCGTGAGGTAGTCCAGGACTTCCGCCTCGAAGGCCCACTCGCCGTCAGTCCAGTCGTGCACCCCGTGCAGGCGGGGGCGCGGGACGCCGTCAGGCACCAGCTCCGAGGCACCGACGATGCCCTCCCCTTCCTTCCTGCCCGCGTTGCGCTTCGCCGTCCGGCTGACCCGTAGCCACCGGTCCCCTGCCCGGCGTCCGAGGGTGACACCGAGGAAGCCCCACGCCAGCGGACCCGAGCACGTCAGCCCCAGAGCCCTGGCCGCCCGGTCGTGGGCGGCCCCCATCAGGGCCTGTACCTCCTTATTCAGAGGCGAGTTCATCCGTCACCCTCCTGAGTTCCTGGGCCGTCAGCGGCGCAGCCAGAGCGTTGGCCACATCGTCCCAGTGCTCGCGGGTGCTCGCGGAGGTGAGAACGACATCGAGGCCGGGGCACGAGCCAGCAGTCAGCAGGGCAGCGGCTGCGGCCGACAGGCCGGGACGGATGAGGTTCACCAGTTCGCGTGTCATGACCTCAAGGAGTTTGCCCCCGTGCAGGGGCGCGGAGCCGAACGTGATCAGCCCGGCGTCCTTCGCCTGCACCAGTGGTCCGCCGCCGTTCAGGGCCTGTGTGATCGGGGCATCCATGATCAGGCTGACGGGCATCTGCAAGCCCGTGAGGTGGTGCTCGGCGGAACCCGCCGCCTGCCGGGCGAGCGCGAGCAGCTCGGGAACGCTGAACGCTCCGGAGGTCAGGCCCGACCAGGTGGCGACGCCGTACCCGCCGATCCTGCCCGCATGGGCGAACTCTTCCAACGCCGTGAAGGCTTCCCGTACACGCCCGTGCAGAGTGGCACGGTCAAGGTCGTGCCCGTGGTGCTCGGGGTTGTGCACGAACACCAGGTCCACACGCCCGAGCGCGGCCAACGAGTGCTCCGTCTGCCAGCGGACGAAGTCCCGTTCAAGGCTGTGCCTCCTGGCCTCCCCTTCCCGGGTGAGCACGCCCTCAGCCAGGGCGCTGCGGCCCTGTCCCTCGGTGAAGAACCCCGTCTTCGTAGCTACCCGAACGGTGGGGTAGTCCCCGAGCACCAGGCGCAGTTCCTCATGCGCCCGACCACGACCGTAGTTGGGTGCTGTGTCCACCCAGGGGCTACCGGCTGCCAGGGCGGTGCGTGCCGCCTGACTGACGGCACGCACGCGGTATGTCCCCAGGCAGAGCGCGGCGGTCACAGCGCCGTTCCCACGACTGCGACGGCATGGCCGTCGATGAGGACGGAGACCAGTTCGGCCACCTCCTTGACCTCCAGTCCGGCGGAGTCGGCCAGCTCGCCCAGCGTGGTCGGCTGGTTGGTCAGCAGCGTGCCCAGCGCAGGCGCGGCGGACTCCGTGAAGTCCCAGGCGGTACCGGCCGCCGAGAAGGTGACCGTGCCCTGTGTCGGGTTCGCCGTCAGGCGGCCCCTCGGAGTGGTGAGCTTGACGGTGATCTCGCCCCGTGCGGGGAGTCCGTCGACGTACGGCAGGGACGGAATCGCGTGGCCCAGGTCGGTCGTGTCGATCGACTCTGCCCACCGCTCCACGAGGCGCGGGGCTGCCATCATGTCGGCCACCTCACGGCGTACGGCGTCGATGAAGTCCGACTGGTCCGCCAGCGAGCCGAAGCGCGGAATGTCCCTGCGCAGCGCGAGGGACGCCCGGAGTTGATCGACGATCCACAGCATCAGGTCAGCGCCCGTGTGCGGGACCATCCCGAATGTGAGGTGCAGGGATTCAGTCCCCTGGTCAGCGGTGACCGCGTGCCACCACCCGCGCGGCAGGTAGAGCACGTCACCCGGGGACAGAACGAGGTCTGCCAAAGGGTCGCCCTCCGGCTCCTCCGGCGCCTCCACGTCCCGGAAGGTGGGCGCTTCACGGGTCATCCCCCACAGGCGCCACCGCTTGGAGCCGTGCAGTTGGACCACCACCACATCGTGGTCGTCCCAGTGCCGGCCGAAGCCTTCCCGCTCGGTCCACGAGGCGTACACGTTGGCCTGTACGGATGTCCCGAGAAAGCGTTCCAGTCCCTCCGCAGCCGCCCCCACGGCGGGGTGGATCTTCTCCACAGCATCGAGGACCAGCGACGCCCCGTCCCTGAGCTGGGCATGGAAGTCGTACGGCTGGATGCGAGACCAGGTGACCGCGCGGCGGTTCGTGGTCGGGATCGCGTAGCGGTGCAGCGGGACCATCTCGCCGTCAGCCGACAGGCGCAGCCGGGGCGGCTCCAGCCGCTGACATCACCCCGATCCCGGGGGCGACAGGCGCCCCGTGCACCGAGGGCACCCACACGGCGGGTACTTGGTCGGCGAACCCAAGATCACCGCGTTGCGCGGGTTCACCTTCACCGTGTGCACCGGGCCGTACGTCCTACCGCCGTCGTACGACAGCCGCAGAGCCATGCTAGTTCTTTCTCGTTATGGACTAAAGATCATGAACGGCAAGCGGCAGACCACTCCGCCAACAAGGCCCGTACTTCGTCCCCGAACAACGCATAATCTTCCAGCGTGGAGAACAGGTGTCCATCGGAGTCATGGGCTTGTACCCCGCGATTGGGATGACGCCGAGCTTCACGTTCGTAAGGTGAGTCAGTGAGGCCAGCCGGTCAATCTGCATTGCCATCGCAGCCGGAGGCAGGAGCGGCCACCTAACAGCCTGCTCAGTCAAGATGAAGGTAAACCGCTTCTTCGTGTCGTAAAGAACCTCCTGCCGCTCCAGCTTCCTCGCGATCGTCTTAGTGACATCGGCCGGGGAATGAGCAAGGCTGGCCCGGATGTACTCGGGGGTGGACAGCAGTCCTGTAATCATCGAGAGCAGGAAGAAGCGGAACTCCGTAGACGAGGATTCAAGTGCTGCAAGTTCAGTCTGCTTCTTCTCCAGGCCCCTGCGCCGCAGCGAGCGCAGGTCTTGCCATTCGGTGTTGGCCAGCCTTGCAAGGGCGATGACCTCCTCGATGACCTCGGGCGGAGCCACGACGGCCCGGAGGATTCTCTCCAGGTCCAGCAGGCTCGGTTGGGCTTTCCCATTCTCGATCCGACTGATCTTCGATTGGGACATGTTGCAACGCCGAGCGAGCCGGTCCCCAGTGAGGCCGGCTCGCTTGCGTAGTACTTTCAGCAGGGCCGCAAGTTCCTGCTTCGGCTGCCCCAACTGCTCAGGGTCGAACGTCACCCGCTCACGTACTCCAGGAATGGAACCGACTCGGCAACAGCAATCCGCTTCCACTGTCGGTACGGCTCCGGATCACCCTCGTACAGTTCCCGGTTTATCTGCGTCCCGTCCGCCCGGTAATTCATCAGGACCACCTTGGACTCATCGAACATCCAGAAATCCTGATCCGGAAGTCCCGGGTTCTCCCGGTCGGTGAGGTCGAGAATGCGGATATCCTCGCCCGTCTTTACGTGGTGCCGGTAATAATACTCGAACTCGAACCGGAGATAGTCGGAGAGCGGGCGGGTCACGACATGGACCCTGCCGACACTCTTTCCTTCCGAGGCCCATTGCCGAACCTCGTCCATCCAGGCCGACGTGTAATCGTCGGGCGACTTCTCCCCGGCGAGAAAACGCTTCAGCTTCTCCGCTTCCTGGGGCATGGTGTAGACGGGCAGCGTTTCCAGCCGCCACGCCTCACGCTCCATGGAATCGAAGCAGTCATTCCACGCGTCACCATCCAAGTGCACGGAACGCCTCCCTGAGAACCGCCTCCGGGATCTCCACGAGCCCTTCCCCAGTGGGCGGGGTGAAGGCGTCGGACACGTCGCCCTGCACCACGAACGATCCGGTCGCCGTGCGGTACACGTTCGGGCAGTCCTTCTCCCCGCACTCCCCGTTGCCGTTGCCCGCGAGCCGGGTGAGTGCAGAACGTTCGGACATGCCAAACCCCCTTGCTCCGGCCCCGTTTGGGCCGCCTGGCCAACGACAGTAGAGGGGGTGGCGCGACGCGTCTATGCGGGACCGCGACTATGCGTGTCCCTGCATAAAGTGGATCCCCCGGTCCCTGGTCATGCTCCGTGCCAGTCACATGACCAACGCGTCACCGCAGCTCATGGCTGCCAGGGGACTCGGTGTTCTGCCAGGTGGGCCAGTACCGCATGGTTCGCCTCCCAGCCGTCCGGGAATTTCACCAGCGTGCCGAGCTGGACCGGGTCGGTCGACGGGTACTCGTCGAGGAGTTCGGTCACGCCCGCCCGGCACACCACGATGCAGGCGTGCCGGTGCCGTGAGGCGAGCACGCACAGGCGGCCCGTCTCCAGGTGGAAGGCGGTGGCGTCGGGGCGGCCGGACAGCGGGTGCAGCACCACCGTCACGTCGTACTCCCGGCCCTGCAACCGGTTCGCCGTGTCGACCGTGACGTCCGCGACGCCCAGTTCGGACAGCGCCGCCCGCACCGCCGCCGCCTGGTCCCGGTGTGCCGTGCCGACGGCGATCCGGCCCGCGGTGAGCGGGACCGGCCCCGTACCGCGCTCGGAGGTCGCCGCGCCCCCGCGGTCCAGCAGCCGGCGGACGACCGCGGCCACCGCCCGCACCGCCTCCGGATCCGTGCGCGGTGTGTGCCGCGCGGGCAGTTCCAGCAGGCCCCAGCCCGAGGCCGCCGCCTCGTCGATCACCCGGTCGGGTCCTGAGCCGTCGGACGGCACGGCGAAGACGAGCGCGCGGTCGCCGTGGTCCGTGCCGCTGCGGAACGGCGTGTACGGATAGAACGCGTCCGAGACCAGGGGCGCCGCCGAGGCCGGCAGCCGCCAGGACACCGGCAGCCGGTGCTGCGGCAGTTCGGGATTGTGCGCGAGCAGCGTCGTCACGGCGGACGCCGACGGGTCGTACGACAGCCCCGCCCACTGCTCGCTGCCCACGATCGCGAACGGGTCCAGCTGGCCCGGGTCGCCCACGAACAGCGCCCGCTCGAACAGCCCGGCCACCGCGAGCAGCGCGTCCGAGCGCATCTGGTACGCCTCGTCGACGATCGCGTGCCGCCACGGCTCGTCCACCGTGACATGCGCCCACTTCGCGGCCGTGGACAGCACCACCGGAACGTCGGCCAGGTCCGCCGCCTTCGCCGATGTGCGCACGCTCGGCAGCTCGTCCAGCGCCTTGTCGTACGGGTCGGCGTCGCTGCTGTGCAGCCGGCCCACGGGCAGCTCCGGGTTCTTCTCGGCGAGCCGCAGGACCAGGTCGTCGACCTGCGCGTTGGTCTGCGCGACCACCATCAGCGACCGCCCGGCATCGGCGAGTTCGAGCGCGGCACGGACCACGAGCGTGGACTTGCCGGCGCCGGGCGGGGAGTCGACCACCACGCCCCGGTGCTCGCCGTGCAGGGTGTCGTGGAGGATCGCCTCGGTGGCCCGGGCCGCCGAGGCACCGGGGTCGAAGGTGCCCGCCGTTCTGCCCTCGGTCACAGCACGTCCTCCTCGGTGACGGGATCGGCGGCCTCCGGCACGGCCTCGCCGGGCGGCCCGCCGTGCGTCCACGGGGTCTGCTCCGGGTCGGGCAGCTTCGCCCCGCCGCGCTGGTCGTGCTCGAACAGCGTGAAGCACAGCCGGTCGCCCTTCTCCGGCACGGACCCGGCCTCGGGCTCCTTGCCGCGGCCCATCTTGTCCAGGATCCGCAGCACGATCAGCCCCTCGCCCTCGTACCCGGCGAACTGAGCCGACTGCGGTCTGCCGCCCAGCGAGCGGTACGCCTTCGCCCGCTCCCCGAGGTGCGGCCGGTCGTCCGTGCGGACGGTGACCAGCGGGCGCGGACTGGGCCGCTTGCCTTCGCTGTACGCCATGACCACATCCGTGACCTCGCCCGCGAACGCCTCCCCGGCCAGCCGCCGCCCGGCCATCACCAGCGGGTCGTCGAGGGCTTCCTGAGCCTCAAGGCGGGCCTGTTCGCGCTCGCGCGCGGCCAGCTTGTTCGCCGCGGTGACCGCGTCGTCGCGGCGCGGCTGCGGGGGCTCGCCGGCCCGCACCCGGTCGCGGTGGCCGGTGAACGACCAGCGGTCCCGGGTCCACCGCTCCTCGACATGCGCGCCCTCGGGCAGCGTCCGCAGCAGGTCGAGCCCGCGCCACACGGCGTCCCAGGTGGGCCGCGTACGGCTCTCGACCAGGGCGTGGATCTCCCGTTCGGCGGCGGTGACCGCACCGAGCCGTACGTCGGCCTCCAGACCGTCCTCGGCTGCCGCGAGGGCTGTGCGGGCGCGGTGGTGGCGCTCGATGGCGGGGGCCAGCAGCCGGTTGTCGAAGGCCGGGTCGGTGGCGGGGCCCGCGGGCGGGTGCAGCAACTGTCCCGCGGTGTCCCGCGCCCGCTCCACCCGCTCGGCCGCCGCGGCGCCCGACTCGCCGTCGGGCGGATCGATCCAGGCCAGCAGTGCGCCCAGGTGCTGGTCCTCCAGGCTCGACTGGCCGGTCGCCCAGTGCCGGGCCAGCACGTCGGTCAGCGCGAGCAGCAGCGAGGAGCCGGGCACCCGGGCGCGCTCCGCGAAGTGGGTCAGCCACCGGCCGAGCAGCGGCACCCGCGGCGGCGCGGGGTACGGCGCCTGCGGGTCCTGCTCGGCCGTGCGGCGAAAGCGCGTGGAGCGGCCCAGCAGCCGTACGAAGTCGACGCCCGCGCGGCTCGGCACGATCAGCTGGGGCGCGTCCGCGCACAGTTCCGTGAGGACCTTGACCCGCTTGCCGGTCTCCGGGTCGGTCTCGGTGCGCTCCGCGTCTTCGACCAGGTCGGCGTACCCGTCGAGGTGCGGCAGGACGATGTCGGCGAGTTCGGCGAAGAAGGCGAAGCGCAGGTCACGGTCGCGCGGCTGCGGTACGACCAGCAGGCGGGGCGCGTCCCGGTCGGTGCCGACCAGGGCGCCGAGCGGGGCACCGGCCTCGCCTGCGGTGGTCAGCGGCACGAACACCAGGGGCCGGTCGGACAGATGACGGTGCCGCACGGTGGCGGGGGGGCGGGCCCCCCCCCCCCCCCCCGCCCCCCCCCCGCCCCGGGGGGGGGGGCGCCCCCACGGGCCCCCCCCCCCCCCCCCCCCCCGCCCGGGGCCCCCGCGGGGCCGCGGGGGGGCCCCGGGCCCCGCGGGGGTGGTCCGGGGCACAAACCCCCGGGGGGGGGGGGGGGGTGGGGGGCGCCCCCGGGGGGGGGGGGGGCGGCCCCCGCCCCCCCGCCACGGCCTCCAGCCGGCCGAGGGTGGCGATCAGCGACAAGGGGCCACCTCCCGGCCGGCCCGCGCTCCGGGAAGCGCCGACTCGCCCGGTGCAGCCGCGTGCAGCGCCTCCGCGCGCAGGGCCGCCGCCCGGCGCAGCGCGGCGACCGCCGCGTCGTCCGGGTCGCCGCTCGCGCCGCGGGCCGCCGACAGCACGTCCTCGACCGTGGTCAGACCGCCCAGCTCGGCGCGCAGCGGACGGCCGAGTGCGGTGACCGCGCCGGCCGCGCGGGAGCGTGCGCGGCAGTGGAAGGCGAGTTCGCAGGCGGCCAGGCACTCGGGTGCGTACGTCGCCGGCACCGAGTCGACCGCGGCCGTCAGCTCGGTGGCGGGCCGGTCGGGGGCGAAGCAGGTGCCCTCGGGCAGGGCGTCGGCGATGTCCTGGATGCGGGTGAGCCGGGCCAGCTGGCGGGCGGTGACGGCGCGCTGCTTGCGGACGTCGACGGCGGAGGCGGCGGGCAGGTTGGAGAAGTCCTTGGGGCAGACCAGGAGGATCCGGTGGCGCACCCGCGGGGCCGCATCGAGGCGGGCGGCGACCTCCTCCAGGGCCAGCACGTACACCGCGGCCTGCCGGGCGGCGGCACCCACCTTCGCCGGGTCCGCCGCACCGTCCAGCATCGGGAAGGACTTGATCTCCACGACGGACCAGCTGCCGTCCGGGTGCACGACCACGGCGTCCGGTTCCAGGAACGTGGGGGAGCCCGCGACGTCGAGGGCCAGCATCGGATGGTCGAGCAGCGTCCAGGTGCCGGGGGCGGTGGTGGCCTCGCGCAGCGCCAGCGCCGTACGGGCCGTGCGCCCCTCGGGGCCGATCGCGGCCAGGTCGGGGACGGCGGCCTCCCGTGGCGGCTCGGCGGCCGGGTCGAGCGTGGTGTGCACGAGCCGCAGCAGTTCCGCGCCGGCGTCGGCCTTCACCCGCGCCTCGAAGGCGTTGCCGCGGGTCAGGGCGAACTGGGACTGGCCGAAGACGGCCGGTGCGCCCAGCGCCTCGGCCAGCGCGGTCTTGTCGATTCCGGCACTGTCCAGGATCGCCCGCCTGCGGCAACCCGGGTTCGCGGCGAGCGCGGCGAGGGCGCGCGCGTCCAGCGCCTTGGCCGGGACGTCGGGGCCGCCGCGCAGTTCAGCGAGTCTTCCCCAGACTTTCGACTTCGCCGGAGTGGGGGACACTCCAGTCCGGGGTGGCGTCTCCCGCGTCCCTGGGGGAGTTGTCCGGCCCGGCTCCGGACCCGAGCCGATCCTCGCGCTGCCGTGGAAATCGTTCACCCGTCGAAGTCTGGCATCCGCCACCGACAATCGGGGAACCAGTGCCACCGGAGCGTCCCGTGCCGGCGGGGGCGGCCGGGGCGAGCCTGGCCCGCAGCGCGTTCCCGGCCTGTGCGACGGGCGGTGCGAGACGGGCCCGCGCCGCGGCGACGGCCCGCGTCACATACGGCGCGAGCAGCAGCCCGGCGCCCATCACGACGGCGCCCGCGACCGCGTCCAGCAGATAGTGGTTGGCGGTGCCCATGACCACGATCGTGGTCAGCAGCGGGTAGGCGACGCCGAGGACCTTGGTGAGGCGGGTGCCGCCGTACCGCCACAGCATCACCCCGCACCACAGTGACCAGCCGACGTGCAGGCTCGGCATGGCCGCGTACTGGTTCGTCATGCTGCCCAGCCCGCGCGGGGCGCTGGCCTGGCCGCCCCACCAGCCGTACGAGCTGTACTGGGCCATCGTGTCGACGAAGCCGTGTTCCGGCGAGAGCAGCCGTGGTGGGCAGGTGGGCAGCAGGGTGAAGCCGATCAGGCCGATGAACGTGGACGTCATCAGCCAGGTGCGGGCCGCGCGGTAGTGCGTGTCCCGGAACCGGAAGACCCAGATCAGGATGACCGGCGTGACCAGGTAGTGCAGGGACGCGTACCAGAAGTCGGCGGGCACGCCGAGCCACGCCTCGCGCGTGAACAGCCGGTTGAGCGGGTGCTCGGCGTTGATGTACAGGAACTTCTCGATGCGCAGGATCGCCAGCCCGTGATCGACGGCGGTCGAGACATCCCCCCGGGCGAGCAGCCGGCCGGCCGAGTAGCAGCCATACACCAGCAGGATCAGCGGAAGTTCGGTCCACCACCGCAGCCGGAACCGCGAGAGCACCCTGGTGCCCGGTGTCTCGGTCTGCGGCATCCGATCGCCCTCCCCCTCTTCCCGCGCGGCGCCCCGCGGGCCGACCGTGCCACTTTACGGTGTACGTGGTCCGCCCGTGCCTGGGGCGTTCCAGCCCTCAAAGACGCCGAGATCGCCCGCCGGGTTGCCCCTGCCGGGCGTGCGCGATGATGGACGGGTTCCGCTTCCGTTCTCGCTCGTTTCCCGCTCCGTCGCCCGTCCCGAAAGGTCCCCGTCATGGCACCGCGCATCCTGTTGGCCCGGCACGGACAGACACAGTGGTCGCTGTCCGGCCAGCACACCGGCAGGACCGACGTGCCGCTCCTGGAGGAGGGGCGCCGGGGCGCCAAGCTGCTCGGCGAACGGCTGCACCGGGCGCCCTTGGACGGCCTGCCCGGGGCCGAGGTGCGCACCAGCCCGCTGGCACGCGCGCGTGAGACCTGTGAACTCGCCGGGTTCGGCGAGCGGGCCGACACCTGGGACGCGCTCCTGGAGTGGGACTACGGCGCCTACGAGGGCATGACCCCCGCCGAGATCCAGGCCGTCCGTCCGGGCTGGCTCATCTGGCGCGACGGCGTCCCCGAGGGGGAGAGCCCGGCCGAGGTGACGGCCCGCGCGGACCAGGTGGTGGCCTGGGCCCGGTCGGCGGACCGCGACATCCTGGTCTTCGCCCACGGGCACATCCTGCGCTCCATAGGGGCGCGGTGGCTGGGCCTGCCCCTGGACTTCGCCGCACGCATCCGCCTCAACCCCACGTCGCTGTCGGTCCTCGGCTGGGCGTACGGCGAACCGGCGATCGAAAGCTGGAACGACCAGGGGCACCTCGCCGAGTGAGCGGAGTCACACACCGCGCGGCAGTGAGGCGTGCCGCTCCAGGAACTCGGAGACCCCGAAGGCCCCGCGGTGCGGCAGCAGTACGCGTGCCGTCCCGGCCAGCATCGTCTGGATACGGGACGACTGGACCTGGTCCAGCAGCTCCAGGACCCGCAGCCCGGCCTGCGCGGCCTCGTCGGGGAGGCCCCCGCGCGCGAGGTCGTCGGCCAGTTCCGCCGTGTACAGGGCGATGTTCCGGGTGAAGTGCGGGTCCTGGAGCCGGGCCGCGCGGCGCGCGTGCCGGGCCGCGCGGGGCCAGTCGCCCAGCGTCGACCAGCACTGGGCCTCAAGCCCTTCCAGTTCGGCCTCTCCGTAGAACGTCATCCACTCGGGGTCGCCGTCCGAGGGGCCCCGCGCGAAGAGGGCGTGTGCGCGGGCCAGCGCCTGTTCGCAGCCGATGCGGTCGGCGAGCCCGGCCCAGCCGCCCGCCTCGCGGAGCGCGAGCAGCGACATCAGGCGCGCGGAGCCGAGCGGGCGCCCCACCCGCTGTGCGGCCTGCGCCGCCCGCACCGCCTCCCGCGGCCGTCCGGCGTCCCGTGCGAGGAACGCCGTGTTGCAGAAGGCGTGCGCCTCCAGGGCCGGGTCCCCGGTCACCCGGGCGGTCGCCAGCGCCTCCGCGTAGTGCGAGCGCGCGTCGTCGAAGCGGCCGGAGTCGTGCGCCAGCCAGCCCACCGAGATGGCGAGTTCACCGGCGCCCGAGTGCAGCCGGTCGGCGGTGGCCTGCCGGGTCGCACCGGCGTCCAGCAGCGCGTACGCGGCGCGCAGAGGGGCCGCCGCGCGCCGGTAGAGGCCGTCCGCGCCGTGCCGGTCGTCCAGCAGCCGGATCCGGCGGACGGCCTCTTCGAGAGCGGCCGCCTCCGCCGATCCGGCGCGCCGCGGCGGCCGGTCCGCGGGCGTGGCCGCGGCGTCGATGGTGAGGCCGAAGGGCCCCAGGGCGGCGGCCACCGTGGCGCCCCCGCCGGTCATGAATGCGCGACGCAGCACGTCGCTCTCCTCGTGGTTCTCGTGCGTCTCGTACGGGTCCTGCGTGTCATACCGTTCGACGGCCGCCCCCGTGGCACCCGCGGTGGGCACCGGGTCGGTGCCGCGCGAGGGTGCTGCGTCCCCGGCCGGGCGTGCCCCGCGTCCGCGGACGGACGACCGGGGCGCGAAGCCGAGGTCGGCGAGCGTGCGGCCGGGGAACATGTGCAGGAACACCCGTTCGTACGCGTAGTTCGGGCAGCGGATCTCACCCGCCTCCACCCGGCCGACATAGCGCGCGTCACAGCTCACCCGCTCGCCGATCTCGCGAGCGGCCCGCCGTACCAGCGCCGCGAACTCGGCGGGTGAACGCCGGCCACGCAGTCGCCGGAAGGCGAGGTTCGGCCGCGGTGGGCGGTCGGGCTGTGACGAGGTCACCGTTGACGACGTCATGGCCGGGGGTCCTCTCGTGCGAACCGTCGAACCATGCCGGATCCGAGGTGAGTTGTGCGTGTGGCATCCTGTTCCGGCGAGCAAGAACGTACCGGTTGTGACGGTCCCGCCACGCAGTGTTTGGCCACAAATCGGATATCTGCCCCGTGATCTGCCATGAACTGCCATCCTTTGCGGCGGACTTGCGCGTAGCTGTTGACGCTCTGCCGCGTTGAATCGGGTGGACAGCAGGAGGCTGCGTGGTGGAGGCCGGGATGGAGACCAGCCGGAGCAACGATCCTTGTACCTCGTCGCAGGCGGCGTGCGACCTCGTGACGGTGCCGACCCGGCAGGGGTTGGAAGCCGTCGACATCCTTCGGCGGGGGGCCGGGGACGGCGTGGGCCCCGTGCTGCACGACGACGGGGGCGGCACCCTCGGCTTCCTCGTGCCGCCGGGCACGGCCGCCGCCTGGGACGTCCCGGGCAGCACGTGCACCGAGACCGACGGGCGCGGCCTGAGCCTGAATCCCGAGCCCCCGGTGGAGGGCTCGGACTGGCTCGTACCGCCCGGCGAGGCCGACCCCGCCACGGACCCGACGGTGCTGCGCCGCGCCCTCGGAGAGGCGGCCCGCCTGATCAAGGCGGCGGACAGCTGCCGCTGAACACCCCGCCGGCAGGGCCTGTTTGCGCGGACGCCCGACCGTGCGGCGGCCTCCGCGGGCGGCCTTCGGCCCGACGCCGATCGCCGCGCGGCGGCCTTCGCGGGCCGGCCTTCGGCCCGACCCCGGTCCGCTGGGACCGGCCGCCGGCCGTCGGCGGCACCGCGGCCGGGCGCGGCGCTGCCATCGCCTCTCCAGGCGCCGCGTCGTCCGGGCGGGCCGTCCGTACCGGGCCGCCGAACGCCGGCACCTGCCCGTCGCGGTGCGCGCACCCGTAGTGAGGGTGCGCGCACCGGACGTCACCCGTGCGCGGCTTCCGCGGACGTTCCTCCCGTGGTCGGTGGGCGGGTGTGACGGCTGCGAGAATGAGGGCGTGGGCAGGGCAAGGAATTCCCGGCGCGGGCCGGCGGCCGTCGACGCCGTCGCCGAGAGCGTCGACGGCGGGCTGGCGCAGCTGATACCCGACCCGGACCGCGGACGGGCCTGGACGCTGCTGATCGACGGTGCCCCGCAGTCGCACGTCGACCTGGACGATCCCGCCCACCTCTCCTTCGAGTACCAGCGCCGGCTCGGACACGTCGTCGACCTGGCGGGCCCGCCCGGAAAGCCGCTGCGCGCCGTGCACCTCGGCGGCGGCGCCTGCACCCTCGCCCGGTATGTCGCCGCCACCCGCCCCCGCTCCACCCAGCAGGTGGTCGAACGCGACGCACGCCTTGTCGAACTCGTGCGCAGACGGCTGCCGTTGGACCCGGCCGCCCGGATCCGCGTGCGCTCGACGGACGCGCGCACCGGCCTCGCCAAGGTCCCGGACGGCTGGGCCGACCTGATCGTCACCGACGTGTTCAGCGGTGCCCGTACCCCCGCCCACCTCACCTCGACCGAATTCCTCGACGAGGTCCGCCGCGCGCTCGGCCCCACCGGTGTCTACGCCGCCAACCTCGCCGACGGCCCGCCGCTCGCCCATCTGCGCGGCCAGATCGCCACCGCCGCCGCCCGGTTCGCCGAGGTCGCGCTGGTCGCCGACCCGGCGGTGCTGCGCGGCAAGCGGTTCGGCAACGCGGTCCTGGTCGCCGCCGACCGCCCGCTGCCGGTCGCCGAACTGACCCGCAGGACCGCCTCCGACCCGCACCCCGGCCGGGTCGAACACGGCAAGCCGCTCACCGACTTCACCGGCGGCGCCACCCCCGTGACGGACGCGGCGGCGACGGCCTCCCCACCCCCGCCCCCCTCCGTCTTCCGCTGACCCCCTCCCGCACCCGCCCCCACCCCACGCCCCGCACCGGTCGACCTCGCCCGGCCCCGTCTCCGCCTCCCCGCAGCCCGCACGCGGGCCGACTCGGCGCCTCCGCGCCCGGTGCACACGCCGGCCCCCGCACCTGCATCCCTACGGCCCCGTCGCCCGGCACGGCGCAGAGCACGGCGGGCACCCACCGACCGGCGCGGCGGCGCGCATGGGCCGACTCGGTGGCGGGGCGGCTCGGCGGTCCTGGGTCTGCGAGCCCGTCAACCACCATGCTCGTCGGCCGAGTTGACGCGGCTCAGTAGGTGCCGATCTCCACGCGTGGCGGTCCGTCGTGCCATGTGCAGAACACCGAGACCCGGTCCGCACCGCGGGTGAACTCCACCCGGATCCAGCTCTCCGTCTTCCACACCTGCATCGACCACCCCGTGCCCGGGGTCGCCGAGACCAGGGACGCGCTGGTCTCCCCGAGGTCGAACACCGCACGCCCGCCGTCGGTGTCGTAGCCCCTGACCCGGCCGGAGGCGGTGGGAGACGGCGACGGCGCGGGACTGCTCGGCGCGCTACGGGCGGGCGCCGGCCTGCGCCGTGCGGACGGTGTGTCCGACGGCTGCCGAGCGGGGGCCCGCGACGCGGACGGCGGCCGTGCGGTCGCCGACACCAGCGGCTTCGCGCCCTGCGTGGTCGCGTCGGCCGCCGTGATGGGCAGGGCGCGGGGCGGGTCGTACGCCGTCCCCGCCATGACCGTGTGCACACCCCACCACGACAGCGTGACCGCCGCGCCCGTGGCGAGCGACCACGCCAGTACGTGTACGAATCCTCTGCGCATCGCCGGCCATACTGCCCCACGCGCCCCACGGACCGCACCCGGCGGGAGTTGTCCACAGGCACCCGGACGGTGTGGGCCGCATGGCGTACGGTGCGGCGCATGGCAAGTGTGCTCGTGGTCGAGGACGACCAGTTCGTACGCTCAGCGCTCATCCGGCACCTGACCGACGCCTCGCACACCGTGCGCAGCGTCGGCACGGCACTGGAGGCGCTGCGCGAGGTCGCCCATTTCCGCTTCGACGTGGTCATCCTCGACCTCGGACTGCCCGATCTGGACGGGTCCGAGGCCCTGAAGATGCTGCGCGGCATCACCGACGTACCCGTCATCATCGCCACCGCCCGGGACGACGAGGCGGAAATCGTCCGGCTGTTGAACGCGGGGGCGGACGACTATCTGACCAAGCCGTTCTCGGTCGACCACCTGTCCGCGCGCATCGCCGCCGTCCTGCGCCGGGCCCGCGCGTCCGCCGCCGACGCCGCGCCGCCCTCCGTGCTGCGCGTCGGCGGTCTGAGCGTCGATCCGCTGCGCCGCCAGGCCGAGTTGGACGGCGTACGGCTCGACCTGACCCGCCGCGAGTTCGACCTGCTCGCCTTCCTGGCCGCCCGGCCGGGCGTCGTCGTACCCCGCAGGGAACTGCTCGCCGAGGTCTGGCAGCAGTCGTACGGCGACGACCAGACCATCGACGTCCATCTGTCCTGGCTGCGCCGGAAGTTGGGGGAGACGGCCGCCCGGCCGCGCTATCTGCACACCCTGCGGGGCGTCGGCGTGAAGCTGGAGCCGCCCGGAGGGGAGTCCGCGCCATGAGGTGGGCCCTGGTCAAGGTGTGCCTCGCGGTCACCACGATGGTCGTGGTCGCCTTCGCCGTGCCGCTCGGACTGGTCATCAAGGAGATGGCCCGCGACCGCGCCTTCTCCAACGCGGAGCGCGAGGCCGCCGCCCTCGCCCCGGCGCTGTCCATCACCACCGACCGGGACAAGCTGGAGCGGGTGGTGGCCTCCGCGGGCTCCGACTCCGGGATGGCCGTGCACATACCGGCCGTGGACGACACCGCCGCCGTCGACATCGGCCGGCAGCGCGCCGCCGACCGGGACATCGGCACCGTGCGCAGACTCGGCCGCGCCTCCACCTCGGAGGTGCCGGGCGGTTCGACGCTGCTCCAGCCGGTCGCGCTCAGCTCCGGCGCCATCGCGGTCGTGGAGGTGTTCGTCCCCGACTCCGACGTCGGCAAGGGCGTCGGCACCGCCTGGGGCGTCCTCGCCGCGGTCGGCGTCGCCCTGGTCCTCGGCTCGGTCGCGGTCGCCGACCGGCTCGGCGTGCGGATGGTGCAGCCGGCGCAGCGGCTGGTCGAGGGCGCGCACAAGCTGGGCGAGGGCAAGCTGGGGGCGCGGGTGCACGAGGACGGGCCGAACGAACTGCGGCTGGCCGCGGTCGCGTTCAACTCCATGGCCGACCAGGTCGTCCAGCTCCTCGCCAACGAGCGGGAGCTGGCCGCGGACCTGTCCCACCGGCTGCGCACGCCCCTGACCGTGCTGCGGCTGAACGCGGCCTCGCTCGGCGACGGGCCCGCCGCCGACCAGACCCGGGCCGCCGTCGAACAGTTGGAGCGCGAGGTCGACACCATCATCCGCACCGCGCGGGACGCCAAGCCGCAGACGGCCGCGGCCGGGCCGGGAGCGGGCTGTGACGCGGCCGAGGTCGTCCGGGAGCGCATGGCGTTCTGGTCCGCGCTCGCCGAGGACGAGGGCCGCAAGTGGCGGGTGGCCGGGGTGGAGCGCCCGGTGCGCATCCCGGTGGCCCGCGCCGACCTGGCCGCCGCGCTCGATGCGCTGCTCGGCAACGTCTTCCGGCACACCGCCGAGGGCACGGCCTTCGCGGTCGACGTGCACAACGGCGAGGACGCGGTGATCGTGCTCGTGTCCGACGCGGGCCCCGGCATACCCGACCCGGAGGCGGCGATGGCCCGCGGCCGGGGCTCCGGCAGCGACGGCTCGACCGGACTGGGCCTGGACATCGTGCGCAGACTCGCCGAGTCCACCGGAGGGGACGTGCGGATCGGCTCGTCGGTGCTGGGCGGCACCGAGGTGCGCGTCTGGATCCAGCTGGCCGGGCGGGAGCCGGTGCGCCGAGGACACCGCGGCGCGGTCCGCCGCCGCAGACGCCCGGCCCTGAGATGACCCCGTGCCGCACGTTCCCGCACGCGTCCACCCTGCTTCTGGTCTCGACCTTTAACCGTCCCCGATCCCTTCCTTAAGCGCACCCTAAGAACCGCAACGCCCGCCCGGATCAATCGCTTTGCCCGATTCCGGATCGCTAGCGTGCTGCCGCACCCACCCCCGTGAACAGCGAAGGCAGGCACGCGCATGAGCACGCACCGGCGCAGGATCAGAGGCAGGCACAAGGCGTTGGGCGGTCTCATGGCGGCCGCCGCGGTCGCCGGCGGCGCCGTCCTGCTCACCGGCACCGCGCAGGCGGCCGGCGTCGGCGCCGCGTACACGAGGACCAGCGACTGGTCGACGGGGTACACCGCGCAGTACGTCGTCACGAACAACAGCGGCGGGCCGCAGCGGGACTGGACGCTGGAGTTCGACCTGCCGGCCGGCACAAAGCTCGGCTCCCTGTGGAACGGCGAGTCGAGCGTGAACGGCCGGCACATCACGGTGAAGCCGCCCAAGTGGCAGACCGAGGGCCTGGCGGCCGGCGCATCGCTGACCGTCGGCTTCGTGGTCAACGGCACCGCCGATCCCACCGGTTGCCTGGTCGGCGGCGTGCGGTGCTCGGCGGACGACGCGGCGACGCCCGAGCCGAGCGGCCGCCCGAGCGACGCACCCACCCCGACCGCGACACCGTCAGCCCCGGACCCGGACCCGGCGACCCCGACCCCCACGGGCAGCCCGTCCCCGTCCGGAAGCGCCGGCACCGGCACGGCCGCCGGCGCGGGCTTCGCCCCGTACGTCGACACCTCCCTGTACCCGGCCTTCGACCTGCTGGCGAGCGCCGCGGCGACCGGCGTGAAGCACTACAACCTCGCCTTCGTCACCGACGGCGGCGGCTGCACCCCCAAGTGGGGCGGCGTGACGGACCTGTCCGGCGACGGCGTCGCCGGACAGATCGGCGCGCTGCGCGCCGAGGGCGGCGACGTCCGGGTCTCCTTCGGCGGCGCCTCCGGCTCCGAACTGGCCACGACCTGCTCCTCGGCCGACGCGCTGGCGGCGGCGTACGGCAAGGTGGTGGACGCGTACGGGCTCACGAAGGTCGACTTCGACGTGGAGGGCGGGGCACTGCCCGACACCGCGGCCAACACCCGGCGCGCCCAGGCCATCGCCCGGCTCCAGGCCCGCCACCCCGACCTGGACGTCTCCTTCACGCTGCCCGTGATGCCCGAGGGCCTTACCCAGGACGGCGTGAACCTGCTGGCCGACGCCAGGTCCAACGGCGTGCGGATCGACACCGTCAACATCATGGCGATGGACTACGGCGCCGCGTACAGCGGTGACATGGGCGACTACGCCGAGCAGGCGGCGACCGCGACACAGGCGCAGATCAAGAGCGTGCTCGGCCTCTCGGACGGCGCGGCGTGGCAGGCGGTCGCGGTCACCCCGATGATCGGCGTCAACGACGTGTCCTCCGAGGTCTTCAAGGTCGACGACGCCACTCAGCTCGTCGACTTCGCCACGTCCAAGGGCCTCGGCCGGCTGTCCATGTGGTCAGCGACCCGCGACAAGCAGTGCGCGGGCGGCAGCAGGCCCACCGCCGACGCCACGTGCAGCTCGATCGTGCAGGACCCGTTCGCCTTCGCCAAGGCGTTCGCCGCCTACCGCTGACCCGACACCCTTGTGGACCGCCCGACCCGGAGCCGTGATCCAAGGCCATTCCGGGACACGGGGGCGGCGCCCCGGCCGGCCTCCCCCCACCCGGCCGGGGCGCCGGTGTGTCCGCGGTTGTGATCGGATCGTGCTGACAGCCGGTGAAGTCAACGGGGATAATGGGGCGTTGTGTGGTGGGGGAGATCCTTGAGAAGCGGCGCCGCCGCTCTTGTGTGCGGGCTGCTGCTGGCCGGGTGCACGGATTCCGGCGAGCCGTCGGCGACCGGCCGGCCGTCGGCGTCCCGAGCGGCCAAGGGCGGCGCGGCGCCGAGCGGTTCCGCGACGACATCCGCCGAGGGCCCGACGCAGCAGGCCGATCCGGCGAAGCTGCCGGCGACCGCCGGGGCCGCGCGGACGCTGATCCGCTCGGTGATCGCCGACGAGGGGACCGTCGGCGACGGGGCCCGGCGCAGCACGCCGTACGAGAGCGACCCGGGCACCTGGGCCGTGCTGGGCGAGGACTGCACCTGGCGCCGCCAGGCACTGCGCGGCGACGTCCTGGCCAACCTGCGGCGGAACTTCGAGGTGCCGGGGGCCGACGGCGCGGCCGGACTGCGGCTGTCGGCGGAGGTCACCGTGCACCGCACGACGCTCGACGCCGCCTGGGACCAGGCCCGGATGCAGGAGGAGGCCATCCAGTGCCCGGAGCAGACCCTGCGCGCCGGTGAGCGGCTGACCGGCCTGACCTCGTCCGCGTACGCCTGGGGCGAGGGCGGCAACACCTACAGTGACGACTCCCTGATCGAGAGCGGCCGGTGCGTCGGCGAGACGCACGGCGGCCCCCACCCGTACTGGTGGATCCAGGCCACCTTCGGGCCGGTCGTCGTCAGCGCGTCCCTGTGCGGCGGCACGGAGCGGGCGCGGGACGCGTCCGTGGACCTGGTCCAGGCGTACTTCACGCAGATGCTGCGGAACGTGAAGGACGCGATCGCCCGGCCGGCCGGCGCGCCCGCGCCCACCGCGTCCGGCGCCCAGGGGGGCGAGTGATGGAGCGACTGCTGCCCTCCGACCCCTCCCGACTGGGCGACCACCGGCTGCTCGGACGGCTCGGCTCCGGCGGCATGGGCGTGGTGTACCTGGCGCGCACGGGCGACGGTGACCTCGCCGCCGTCAAGGTGATCAAGGCCGAGTACGCCGACGACCCCGAGTTCCGGGAGCGGTTCCGGCGCGAGACGGCCGCGGCCGGGCAGGCCCGCAGCCCCTGGGTGGTGCGGGTGACCGGCGCCGACCCCGAGGCCCCGGCGCCGTGGCTGGCGACCGCGTTCGTCCCCGGTCCCTCGCTCGCCGAGGCCGTCGCGGAGTGCGGACCGCTGCCGGTGCCGGCGGTGCGGGTGCTCGGACACGTGCTGGCGCGGGCGCTCGAAGCCGTCCACGGCGCGGGCCTGGTACACCGGGACGTCAAACCGGGCAACGTGCTGCTCGCCCTCGACGGCCCCCGTCTGATCGACTTCGGCATCGCCCGGTCCACCGCCCCCGGGGCGACCGCGCTCACCTCGGACGGCGTGGTCGTCGGCACGCCCGGCTTCCTCTCCCCGGAGCAGGCACAGGCCCGGCCGACGGGCCCGGCGAGCGACGTGTTCTCGCTGGGCTGCGTCCTCGCATACGCGGCGACCGGACGCCTCCCGTTCGGCACCGGCGCGGCCGACGCCCTGCTGTACCGCACCGTGCACGACCGGCCCGACCTGGACGGAGTCGAGGACGACGGGCTGCGCGCGCTGCTGGCGCGCTGTCTGGCGAAGGAGCCCGCCGAGCGGCCCACGGTGGCCGAGGTCGCCGCCGGCCTCGCCGAGGACGTCCCCGCCGACCCGGCCGACTGGCTGCCCGAACCGGTCGTCCGCGTGATCGCCGACCGGTCCGCCCGGCTGCTGGCACTGCCCGAGGTGGAACCCACCGAGGCGGACACCGCGCAGCGCGGCGGCACCTCCCGGCGGCGGCTGCTGTCCCTGGCGGCGGGCGGCGCCGTGCTGGTCGCGGCCGGCGGCGGCACCGCGCTGTGGGCGGCGCTGCGCGACGGCGGCGAGCGGCCGCGCACACCGGCCGGCCGGCGGTGGACGATCGGCGTCCAGGCCGATCTGAGCGGGCCGCAGCAGACCGCGGGCCGGGCCCAGGAGCGGGCGGTGCGCCTGGCCGTCGACGCCTTCAACTCCCGCGCCGGCAAACCCTTCACGCTCACCGTCGAGTCCGTGGACGACCGGGGGAGCACGGCCGGCGCTCGGGCGGCGGCCCGCCGGCTGACCGGCGACCGCGATGTGCTCGCCGTGCTCGGCCCCACCGGCTTCACCTCCGCCGCGGCCTGTCTGGCGGCGTACGAGAACGCCGGGCTGCCCCTGCTGACGGTGTCCGAGCTGTGCCTGTCCGCACCGGACTCCGCCCAGGTCCTCGACCCCCGCGTCTACTTCCGCTGCACCCCGGCCAACATGGTCGGCGGCTACCTCACCGACGCCGCGCTGGCCGGTCTGGGCGCCGCGCGGCCCGGCGTGCTCATGGACCGTGCGGGCAGACTGACCGGCCGGGAACCCGTCCAGCTGGCGTACCGCGTGGCCGCCGGGTTCAAGCTCGACCCGTACGTCCGGATCGTGCCCGCCGCCGCGCCGGACCCGGCCGCGGTCGTCTCCGACATGCTCGCCCACGACATCGACGGCCTCTACTACACCGGCACCGCCGAACGGGCCGCGCTGGTGGCGCGGGCCCTGGCCGAACGCGGCTTCGACGGGCCGCGGTTCCTCGACACCCCCGCCGCCACGGACGCCTTCACCGCCGGCGCGGGCGAGGCCGCCGACGGCTGGCAGGCCCTCACCTCGTTCGCCGCCCCGGACGCCCCCGCGGTGCGGACCTTCGCCGCCGCGTACCGCGAGCGCTACGGCGCCGCCCCCGGCATCTGGGCCGTCGAGGCCTACGACGTCGCCCGCCTCGTCATCGACCGGCTCACCGCCGTCGAGCGGAGCAAGGGGCGGCGGCCGAGCCGGAACGAACTCGCCGCGGCCCTGCGCGCGGCCGACTACAAGGGGGCGGCGGCCACGTACGCCTTCGAGAAGGACGGCACGTTCAAGGGCGGCCGGCTCAGCCATCTGCGGGTGTCCGGCGGACGCTGGCGGTACGTCGGCCCGGTGCCGCTCACCTGAGGCGGGCGCGATGCGGGCACTGACGGCGGACGACCCCGCCACGGTCGGCGGGCACCGGCTGCTGGCCCGGCTCGGCGCGGGCGGCATGGGCGTGGTGTATCTGGCGCGCAACCGGGGCGGGCGGCTCGTCGCGCTCAAGGTGATCCGCGCCGAGCATGCCGCCGAACCGCAGTTCCGGGCCCGGTTCCGGCGCGAGGCCCGGCTGGCCGCCCGGGTGCGGGGCCGCTGGGTGGTGCCGGTCACCGACGCCGACCCCGAGGCCCGCGAACCGTGGCTGGCCACGGCGTTCGTGCCCGGTCCCACCCTGGCCGAGGCGGTGGCCGGGCACGGCCCGCTGCCCGCGCGCGCCGTGCTGATCCTCGGGCAGCGCATCGCCGAGGCGCTGGCGGACGTGCACGCGGCCGGGCTGGTCCACCGGGACGTCAAGCCCGGCAACATCGTCCTCGGCCGGGACGGGCCCCACCTCATCGACTTCGGCATCGTCCGCGGCGGCGGAGCCACCGCGCTGACCGCGCCGGACGCGGTGATCGGCACCCCCGGCTACCTCTCCCCGGAACAGACCCGCGCCTACGGCGACGAGGTCGGCCCGGCGAGCGACGTGTTCTCGCTGGGCTGCGCCCTGGTGTACGCGGCCTCGGGCCGGCCCCCGTACGGCGGCGGCGACCCGGCCACCGTGCTCTACCGCACCGTCCACGAGGAGCCGGACGTACGCGGCCTCGACCGGCTGCCCGGCCCGGCGCGCTCCGCCGTCGCCGGCTGTCTCACCAAGGACGCGGCCCGGCGGCCCACGGCACCGGACCTGAGCGCGGCCCTGGCCGCCGCGGGCAGCCGCCGGGACCCCCGTGACAGCGGGCAACTCCCCGACTCCGGTGACTGGTTGCCGCCCGCACTGGTGCGGCTGGTGGCCGCGCGCGCCGCCCAGGCCCTGGACCCGCCCCCGCGCCCGCCCGGAGCCGCCGCGGGCCCCGCGGGCGCCGCCCCCGAGGACGCCCCGGCGCCCGGCCGCCGCCGGTTCCTGGCCGTCGGCGCGGCGGCGGGCGGGGTGCTCCTCGCCGGGGGCGCCGGGGCGGCCGGCCTGCTGCTGCGCGACGGCACGGGCGGCGGCACGGCACCGCCCGAGCACACCATCGGCCTGCACGGCATCGGCCCGGAGCAGCAGCGCGGCGCCCGGCTCGCCGTCGCCGCGCACAACGCGGGCACCGGCATCCGGTTCCGGCTCGCCCTACGGGCCGTCGCCGGCCACCAGCGGGCCGACGAGGCCGTCCGCGCGGCCCGGCTGCTGGTCGCCGACCCGGCGGTGCTCGCGGTCCTCGGCCCCACCGCCGCCACGGCGGTGCACGCGGCGGCGCCGGTGTACGGGGCCGACGGTCTGCCGACGCTGTTGGTCTCGGCGACCGCCACCGCGCGGGACGCGGCCCGGGAGCGCGCCCTGTGCGTCACCCGGGTCGGCGACGACGCGCTCGGCCTGCCGCTGTCCGTCTATCTCACGCAGGCCCATCCGTCCCGGCGCACCGCCGTCGTGGAGGACCTGGCCGCAGGACCCGCGGGCCGCGAACTGGCGCGCATGATGGCCGCGTTGCCACCCGGCGGCGGCGCCACGACCCGGCACCCGGTGGCCGCCGAGGGGACCGACTTCCGCGCGGCCGTCGCCGACGCGCTGGCGACGCGGCCGGACGCCGTCGTCTACGCCGGTACCTCGCCCACCCGGGCCGCCTCCTGCGCCCGCGCGCTGCACCGGGCCGGCTTCACCGGCGCCCGCGTCGCCGTGGAGCCCGTGCTGCGCGGCGCGTTCCTGGACGCGGCGGGCGCGGCGGCCGACGGCTGGGTCCTCGCCGCTCCCTACGCCGAGCCCCGGTCGATGGACACCACGGCCGCCCGCGCCTTCACCGCCGCCCACCGCAACCGCTACGGCGCCGATCCGGCGCGGTGGGCGGCCGAGGCCCATGACGCCGTCGTCCTGATCGCCCGCACCCTGGACGCGCTCGGCGGCGGCCCGGACCTCACCCGGGGCCAGGTCACCGAACGCCTGTTCCGGACACCGGTCCAGGGCGTCGCCAAGCCGATCCGCTTCGACACCGCCCGCACCCTCGACGACACCGACGCGAGCTTCCTGTACGGCGCCGCATCCGGCCGCTTCCACTTCCTGAACCGCTACGACCAGATCACCCGCCCGTTCACGCCCTGAGCGGTTCCGGTGAAGCACGCCGCGGTTCGACAGCGCCCGAAGGGGCGCGGGGCTGTATCGATTTGCGGCTCCGCCGCGTGGGCGCGCCCAGCCACGACGGGTGCCGCAGCCAACCGACGGCCCATCGCGGCAAACCCAGCGGAGCCGCCGGCTCAGACACCGTCCGTCGGCGGCAGTGCGCCGGAGCGGGCGGCCTGCCCGTACCAGCGCGCGCTCGACTTCGGCGTCCGCTCCAGCGTGGCGTAGTCGACGTACACCGTGCCGAAGCGCTTCTCGTAGCCGTACGCCCACTCGAAGTTGTCCATCAGGGACCACAGGTAGTAGCCGCGGACATCCGCGCCGTCCGCGATGGCACGGCGGACCGCCGAGAGATGGCCGTGCAGATAGGCGATGCGCTCCGGGTCGTGCACCCGGCCGTCCGGGTCCGGCTTGTCGTCGTAGGCGGCGCCGTTCTCCGTCACGTACAGCGCCAGGTCCGGGGCCTCCCGGGAGTACCGCATGATCAGCTCGTGCAGGCCCGTCGGGTCGATCGTCCAGCCCATCTCCGTGCGTTCGCCCGGCGTCTGGTGGAAGGCCACGCCGTCCGCGGCCGGCCAGGGCGAGTGGTCGCTCGTTCCGTGCCCGTCGGCCCGCGGTCCGGTCGCCTCCGGGTCGGCCGCCGAGACCAGCGTGGGCGTGTAGTAGTTGAGGCCCAGCGCGTCCAGCGGCTGGTGGATCGCGCGGAGGTCGCCGTCCCGGACGTAGGACCAGTCGGTGACCGACGCCGTGTCCCGGAACAGCGTCTGCGGGTACGCCCCGTGCAGCACCGGGCCGTGGAAGACACCGTTGGCCAGGTCGTCGATCCGGCGGCCCGCCGCGAGGTCCGCCGGGTCCTGCGAAACGGTGCGCACCACCGAGGAGTTGAGGCTGATCGCGATCGTGTT
The DNA here is from genome assembly GCF_042873595.1 of Streptomyces sp. NPDC004629. Classification (NCBI taxonomy): domain Bacteria; kingdom Bacillati; phylum Actinomycetota; class Actinomycetes; order Kitasatosporales; family Streptomycetaceae; genus Streptomyces; species Streptomyces sp. NPDC004629. Next base: position 52,222 of record NZ_JBIALO010000031.1, read on the forward strand.
GCGGGCCGGCAGCACCGAACGCAGCGCCGATGTGGCCAGTCCGTGCGCCAGGTTGAGGTGGTGCGCGGCCCGCAGCGAGGCCGCCGGGTCGGTCCGGCCCGGCGCATGCACCCCGGAGCCGTAGCCCAAAAAGGCGCTGCACCAGGGCTCGTTGAGGGTGATCCACTGTTCCACCCGGTCGCCCAGCGCCTCGCCGACGATCTGCGCGTACTCGGCGAACCGGAGGGCGGTGTCCCGCTCCGGCCAGCCGCCCGCGTCCTCCAACTCCTGCGGCAGGTCCCAGTGGTAGAGGGTGACGGCCGGCTTGATGCCGGCGGCCAGCAGCTCGTCGACCAGACGGCGGTAGAAGTCCAGGCCCACCTGGACGGCCGGGCCCCGGCCCGTCGGCTGCACCCGCGGCCAGGAGATCGAGAACCGGTACGCGTTCAGGCCGAGGCCGGCCATCAGCGCCACGTCCTCGCGGTAGCGGTGGTAGTGGTCGACCGCGATGTCACCGGTGTCGCCGCCGGCCGTCCTGCCGGGCGTATGGCTGAAGGTGTCCCAGATCGAGGGGGTGCGGCCGTCCTCCCGTACCGCCCCCTCGATCTGGTACGCGGAGGTCGCGGCGCCCCAGAGGAAGGCGGGAGGAAAACTCACGGAGGTAACGGGCTCAGGCATGGAAGCGCTCCCATCGAATGGTCGTGGAGACCGGTGGGGTGGTGGAGAGGAGAACGGGGAGGGGCGGGGCACGGGGGCCGGGGCGGCGGTGGCCCGGCCCCCGGGGCTCCGGGGTCCGTGGGGTCAGCCCTTGATCGCGCCCTGCATGATCCCGCCCACGATCTGCTTGCCGAACAGCAGGAAGGCGACCAGCAGCGGCAGCGTGCCGAGCAGCGCGCCCGCCATGATCACCGCCTGGTCCGGCACATAGCCGGTGCCGAGCGAGTTCAGGGCGACCTGCACGGTCGGGTTCTGCTGGTTCAGGGCGATGATCGGCCACAGGAAGTCGTTCCAGGCGAACACGAAGGTCAGCAGGCCGAGCACGGCCATCGCCGGCCGCGCCGCCGGGAACACCACGTGCCACACGACCCGCAGACTGCTCGCCCCGTCCACCCGGGCCGCCTCGATCAGCTCGGTCGGCAGCGCCTGCACCAGATACTGCCGCATGAAGAACGTGCCGAACGCGGTCACCAGGCTGGGCAGGATCACCGTCTGCAACTGGTTCGACCAGCCCAGGTCCGACATCCACAGATACAGCGGTACGACGGCGAGCTGCGGCGGGATCATCATGGTGCCGATCGTCAGCACCAGCAGCAGGTTGGAGAACCGGAACCGCAGCTTGGCGAAGGCGAACCCGGCGAGGGTCGCGAACAGCACCGTGCTGACCGTGATCGTGCCCGCCACGATCAGGGAGTTGACCATGGCGGTGCCCAGCCCCGCCTCGTCCCAGGCGGACTGGAGGTTCGAGAACAGGTTGCCGCCGAACCACAGCGGCGGTGGGGTCTCGGCCAGCCGCCGGTCGGTGCGGGAGGCCGCGACCGCCGTCCACACCAGCGGCGCCAGCGAGACCAGTGCGAAGACCGCCAGGACGACATAGGTGACCGGACCCGCGTGCAGTTGCTTGCCCGCGCCCATCACCCGGCGCCGTCCGCGACCACGCCGCTCGGTGCCCGCGCCGCCCGGGAGGGTGAGTTCACTGGTGGTCATCGGGACTTCCTCAGGCGTCGGGTGAACAGCATGTTGATCACGGCGACGATCACCAGGATCAGGAACATCGACCAGGCGATCGCGGACGCCTTGCCCAGGTTGCCGATGATCCAGCCCTGGTCGTACATGTACAGGCCGAGCGTCTGGTACTGGTGCTCGGAGCCGCCCTTGGAACCGCTGACCCCGCCGAACAGCAGCGGCTCACCGAACAGCTGGGTCGCGCCGATGGTGGAGACGACCACCGTGAACAGGATCGTCGGCCGCAGCTGAGGGATCGTCACATGCCGGAACTGCTGCCAGCGGTTGGCGCCGTCGATCGCCGCCGACTCGTACAGGTCGGTCGGGATGGCCTGCATCGCCGCCAGATAGATCAGCGCGTTGTAGCCGGTCCACCGCCAGATCACGATGGACGACACCGCGAACTGCGAACCCCAGTCCGACTCACGCCAGTTGACCGGATCCACACCGAAGAAGTGCAGGATCCAGTTGACCATGCCGCCGTCCCACGAGTACAGCAGCGTGAACACCAGCGTCGCCGCGGCCACCGAGGTGGCGTACGGGGTGAGCATCACGACCCGCCACACGGTCGAGCCGCGCAGCCGGTAGTTCAGCAGATGCGCGAGCCCGAGCGCGGCCAGCAGCTGCGGCACGGTCGAGATCACCCCGATGCTGAAGGTGTTCTTCAGGGCGTTCCAGAAGAAGTCCGACGACCACAGGTTCTGGTAGTTGTCCAGGCCCGCCCAGGTCTGGTGGTCCAGCGACGACAACTGCACGTGATGCAGCGAGTACCAGGCGGTGTACAGCAGCGGGACCAGCGAGAAGGCCCCGAAGAGTATGAAGAAGGGGGCGATGAACGCGTACGGCGACGCCTTCATGTCCCAGCGGTACCACCGGCTGCGCCAGGAGTCGGCGCCCGCCGGCGCACCGCGACCGCGAGCGCCCCGGGCCGCGCCCGGCTGGGAGCCGGGCGCGGCGTCGGCACTCGACGCGGATCGCGCGAGAGCCTGCTTGGAGCTGGTCACTGGCCGAGCACGTCCTTGATCTCCTTGGTGGCGGCGTCCCAGCCCTGCGTCGGGTTCTTGCCCTTCTGCTCCACCTGGAGGATGCCGATGTCGGTGATCGCGGAGTTGATCGGCTGGTCCTTGATGCCGAAGTACTGCGTCGGGATGGTCTTCGCAGAGTCCGCGAAGATCTGCGTGATCGGCGCGTTCGAGAAGTACGCCGTGGTGTCCGCGGCCGGCTTCAGGCTCGCGTACGCCGACGGGGTCGACGGGAAGCTGGCCTGCTTGGCGAAGACCTTGGCCTGCTGCTCGGGCGCGGTCAGCCACTTCGCCAGGGCGATGGCCTCCTTCTGGTGCTTGCCCGCCGTCGGCACGCCGATGAAGGAGCCGCCCCAGTTGGCCGCGGTCGGGGCCGCCGCCACGTCCCAGTTGCCCTTGCCGGAGTCACCGGACTTCTCCTGGATGTAGCCCATCATCCAGGCCGGGCAGGCCACCGTGGCGAAGGTGCCGTTGGCGAATCCCTGGTCCCAGGGCTTGTCGAACTGCTTCAGCTTCGCGGACATGTCACTGGTGGCCACGGTCATCGCGGCGTCCCAGGACGTCTTCACGCCCGCGGACTTGTCCCAGACGACATTGCCGCTGTCGTCGTAGTAGCGCTCCTTCGCGCCGCCGAGGGCCGCGTTGTAGACCGAGGAGGCCGAGTCCACGAACTTGGTGCCGGACGGCGCCTTCTTCATGTAGTCCTTGCCCAGCTCGACGTACTTGGCCCAGTCGCCCTTCCACTGCTCGGCGAGCTTGGTCCGGTCCGTCTCCAGGCCGGCCTTCTTGAACAGGTCCTTGCGGTAGCAGATGGCCATCGGGCCGATGTCCGTGCCGAGCCCGATCGTCTTGCCGTCCTTGGTGGTGGCCTGGGCCAGCTTCCAGTTCAGCCACTGGGACTTGTCGGCGTCCTTGCCGAGGTCCACGAACTTGTCGGCCTGGGTCTGCACGGCCTCGGTGATGTTGCCGACTTCGATGGCCTGGATGTCGTCGGTGCCGGAACCGGCCTGGAGCCGGGTGAGCACCTTGGGCCAGTAGACGTCGGTGCGGGTGGTGACGTTCTCCTTGATGCTGATGTCGGGGTGGAGCTTCATGTACTCGTCGTAGAGGCCGGCCTGCTTGTAGCCGAAGACACCGAAGGTCCCGATGGTCAAAGTGGTCTTGCCCGTGCCGTCGCCGTTGCCGCCGCCCGATTTCGACGAACCGTCGTCGGAGTCGTTGGCGCAGCCGGCCAGCACTCCCGTAGTCAGCGCGGCGACGGCCGCGAAGGCCACCAGCCTGCGGGACCGGCGGGTACTCGTGCGCATTGAGTCCTCCTGTTGCCTGACGTGCCGACCCCCCGGCCAACTGCTCTGTTGGGCCCGTTCGTACTCGCTGCGGCTCGGGCGGGGAACGTGCGGGACGTGTATGTGTCAGGTACTGTGGGAGCGCTCCCACAAGTGATGAGTTGAAGAGTCGTCGGTTCGAGCGGGGGTGTCAAGGGAGCGGACGCGGCCAAATGCGTTCAGTTATCTGCCTGTTAACTAATTCCCACTCGCTCCATCCGGACCGTGACGGCACCGGCACACAGCGAACTCCACACGGGGTGCTGTTACATTCCACACCAGGCAGATTGCCGGTCCAGAGAGGCGGAGGCCATGGCGAGCCACGGAACGCGGGGGCGCAGTGGCCGTCGGCCGACCCTTGAAGAGGTCGCCGCGCGGGCCGGTGTGGGCCGTGGCACGGTCTCCCGGGTGATCAACGGCTCGCCCCGGGTCAGCGACGCCACGCGCGCGGCCGTGGAGGCGGCCGTCGCCGAGCTGGGGTACGTGCCGAACACGGCGGCCCGCGCGCTCGCCGCGAACCGCACGGACGCCGTCGCCCTGGTCGTCCCCGAGCCGGAGACCCGGTTCTTCGCGGAACCGTACTTCTCGGACATTCTGCGCGGGGTGGGCGCCGAACTCTCCGAGACCGAGATGCAGTTGCTGCTGATCTTCGCGGGCGGCGACCGCGAACGGCAGCGGCTCGCCCGGTACCTCGCGGCCCACCGCGTGGACGGCGTGCTCCTGGTGTCCGTGCACGCCGACGACCCGCTGCCCGATCTGCTGGCCCAGTTGGAGATCCCGGCGGTGATCAGCGGCCCGCGCTCCGCGGCGGAGACGCTGACCTCGGTCGACTCCGACAACTACGGCGGCGCCCGCTCGGCCGTCGAGCACCTGCTCGCCCGCGGGCGGCGCACGGTCGCCCACATCACCGGCCGGCTCGACGTGTACGGCGCCCAGCGGCGCGTCGACGGCTACCGCGACGCCCTGCGCGACGCCGGCCACCCGGTGGACGAACTCCTTATCGAGTCAGGCGACTTCACCGAGGGGGGCGGCCGGCGCGCGATGGCCCGGCTGCTGGAGCGCAGCCCCGGTCTGGACGCGGTCTTCGCCGGTTCGGACGTCACCGCGGCCGGCGCCCGTCAGGTGCTGCGCGAGGCGGGCCGCCGCATCCCCGACGACGTGGCCCTGGTCGGCTACGACGACTCGGCCATCGCCCGCCACATGGACCCGCCGCTGACCAGCGTCCGCCAGCCCATCGAGGAGATGGGCCGCGCCATGCTCGACCTGCTCCTGACCGACATCGCCGACCGCCGCCCCGCGGTCTCCCGCGGCCTGGAACGCCGGCACGCGATCCTCCCGACGGAACTGGTGATCCGCGCATCGTCGTGACCACGACGAACGGCGGCGAGCCGCACCGGTGAACGACCCGCGCGCGGTGGACGCAGGGTCAAGGAAGTGACGACCCACGGTCGAACCACGCCCGGTCGTCGCCTCCTTCGCCGCGCTCTTCGACGCCTACGCGCGCACGGTGTACAACCACGCCTTCCGGCTGACCGCGGACTGGTCCGTCGCGGAGGACGTCATGTCGGCGACCTTCTTAGAGGCATGGCGGCTGCGCGAGAAGGTCGACGCGGAAGGAGGGTCGCTGCGGCCGTGGTTGCTGGGCGTCACCACCAACGTCGCCCGCAACCACTGCCGCAGCAACCGGCGCTACCGGGCCGCGGCTGCCGCGTCGGCCGCCGCGGGCGCAGCGGCCGAAATCCGCGACCATGCCGAGGAGGTGGCGGGCCGGGTGGACGACCGGCGTCGTATCAGCGCCACGCTGACCGCTCTCGGCTCGCTGAAACGCCCCGAACGCGAGGTCCTCGTCCTGTGCCTGTGGGAGGGCATGGAGTACGTCGACGCCGCGCGCGCCCTCGGCATCCCCATCGGAACCGTCCGCTCCCGACTGTCCCGGGCCCGCAAGCGACTGCGCAAACACCGCAACTACCCGGCCTTTCTTGGTCTCGCCGCCGCCCTGTGCTGCTACAAACGGCTCCTCCGCCTCACCACGTAGGACACGATTTCAGCGGCACTTCAAAGCTCAAATGAAGCTCAGAGGATCAATGTCCTCGTTGATGTGTCCATGCCCTTCACTTAGTCTCCATGTAAGCGTCCGCCCAGGGGGGGGCGGTCCCAACAGAGAGGGTGTCTTGTGGGCATCCGCACAAATCGAAACCTGGTCACTTCCGCAGCAGCGATCCTGTTATGCGTAGGCATGGCCGGAACGGCTGCAGCCGTTCAGAGCGCAGATCCTGCTCCGGTCGACGACACGGTTATCAACACCGAACCGCCGGCGGATCCGGAAGAGGCCGTGACCGACGTTCCCGACGAGGGAAATGGAATGCCGGACGAACCCACGGTGACGCCGGCGCCCCCCAAGGACTGGCCGAACAGTGAGTACTGTGGTCCCTCACACGGAGTCTACACACCGTCAGCCCAGGGCAAGCAGTACCACAAGGGGGTGGGTCCCACACTGGCGAATTACAACGGCACGTCCCAAACCGCTAAGTCGACCTTCACGTCAGAAGTGACAGGGGAAGTCGGAGTCAGTGTCACGTCTGGTCTTCAGGTGAGTATCAACACCATGCTGGCCAAGCTCGAAGGAAAATTCGACGTGAACCTGTCTGCGAAGCTCACCGCGAAGCTGGGTAACACCATCAGTGTGAACACGCCGTCCAAGAAGACGACGAATGCCAAGTACGGCATCTACCGACTCAAGCACACAGGCGTCAGCTACACCCTCTACAGCAACTGCCAGTCCTCCACTCGCAAAACCATCACCAGCTATAGCCCTTACAGGGTCGGCTGGTATCTCTGGGAGAGCTGATGCCCGCGATCGCCCGATTGACCCGTCATCCAGGCGCCGTTGCTGTCTGCCTAGTGCTGGGTGGCCTCGCACTCAATGGCTGCTCGGGGGGTGATCAGGCGGAAAGTCCTGACAGGAGCACCGCACCTGCCAAGACGGGGTCCGCAACGCCGGGGGAGGACTCCGGCAGGGCGGAACATATTGCGGGAGAAACGGTCACCAAAGCCCCCAAGCTGCCGTCTGGAGAGCCGCTGACCCAAGTGGCTTCTGCCAAAGGCAACCGAGAACTCGAACTGGGTCACATCACCACGCAACCGCTATCCGTGTTGGTGAACTGCCAGGGCCAGGGCACGCTGACGGTCGAGGTTCGGCCGATGGGGCTCAGCTTTCCGCTGGAATGCGCGGCCGGCGAGGTCAGCAGCACATACAACGAACTGCGTCTCAAGAAGTCCCGTGAGAATGGGGTCGTCTCCGTGACTGCTCCATCCTCTGTCCGCTGGTCGCTTACCGTGGGCCAGTAGAAAGCGCAGCAGCTTAGAGGTTGTCTCACGTGGCAAGTTTCGCGAGGTTCCTGTAGCAGGTCAGGGCGGCGGCCATGGCCTGGCCTCGGCTCTGCCGGTCGTTGCGGACCACGTACGGGATCTTGAGACCACGAGCAGCCCATGGCAGGCTCATGCCGCATGATCGATGACTTCGCGAAAGACAACCTGCACGGGAGACTACCAGGGCGGTTTCAAAGTCCTGGCGATCAGCGATCCGCGCTGGTCACGACAGCGTGACGATGCTCCGACGGACAGCCACCCACGCAACGAAGCTCCGGTTGACGCCGGTGACCTACCAAGTCGCCTGTATCGCCCGGAGCTTCGATGTGCCGCCAGTCTGCCACCGTGTGCCTGATCAAGTCGCCCTCGCGTCAGCACCGCGCGATCGCCGGCCTGCCGTCCCGGCTGGCGACCTTGCCCGATCCGCGTGACCGGCGCGGAAGGCGTCACCCGTTCGTGAGCGTGCTGCTGGTGGCCTGCTCGGCGGTCACGGCCGGAGCCCGCTCCTTCACGGCCATCGGCCAGTGGGCGCGCAACGCCCCGCAGGACACCCTGGCCCGGCTCGGCACCCGGACCGCGTCCGCCTTCCAGGTACGCGTCGCGCCGAGCACAGCGACGATCCGCAGGATCATCAACCGGGTATGCCCCGGCGGCCTCGCCGACCTGCTGGGATGCGACCCGGTCGGGGCTGACACGCTGGCGGTGGACGGCAAGAGCGCCCGCGGCTCGCGCCGCGACGGCGCCCCGGCCGCCCACCTGCTCGCCGCCATGACCGACGCAGGGCAGACCGTCACCCAGCTGCGGGTGCCGGACAAGACCAACGAGATCAGCTGCTTCGCCGGACTGCTCACCCCGTTCGACCTGGCCGGAGTGACCGTGACGGCCGACGCCCTGCACGCCCAGCGCGGCCACGCCCGCTTCCTCGTCGAGGACAAACGGGCGCACTACGCGCTGACAGTGAAGAAGAACCAGGCCGGACTCTACGAGCGGCTGCACTCCCTGCCCTGGAAGCAGGTGAGCACGAAGTTCTACGACCGCACCGAGGGCCACGGCCGCAAGGAGACCCGCGTGGTGCAGGCCCTGACCGTCGACGATCTCGACTTCCCGCACGCCGCCCAGGTCGCCCGCGTCGTCCGGCACCGCACTTGTCTCAAGACCGGCAAGCGCAGCCGCGAGACGGTCTACGTCATCACCGACCTGACCAGCCGACAGGCATCACCGCAACGACTCGCGAAGATCATCCGATCGCAGTGGACCATCGAGAACCGGCTCCACTTCGTCCGCGACACCACCTTCGCCGAGGACGCCTCCAAGGTCCACACAGGGCACGGCCCGGAGAACATGGCCACCCTCCGCAGCTTCGCGATCAACCAACTCCGCATCGCCGGGCACACGAACATCGCCGCCGGACTCCGGGAGATGTCCTATGAGCCGTTCACCCGCCCCCTGGCCCTTATCGGACTGCCCTGACCAGCACGGACACATGATCACTCAGACTTTGAAACCGCCCTGGGGAGACTACGGCGGGACCGCAAGGCGCTGCTCTGGAAACTCGACGGCTTGTCCGAATACGACGCCCGCCGACCTTTGACAGCGACCGGGACCAACCTCCTCGGCCTGGTCAAACACGTGGCCACCGTCGAGGCCAGGTACTTCGGCGAGGTCTTCGACCGCCCTTCCCCGGATCCGCTGCCCCGGTGGCAGGACTCCAACGGCAGCGATCTGTGGGCGACCGAGGACGAGACCCGCGATCAGATCATCGGGTTCTACCGGCGCACGTGGGAACACTCGGACGCGACGATCGACGAGCTTCCCCTCGACGCCCCCGGCCACGTGCCGTGGTGGCCGGAGCCTTATGCCGACACGAACCTGTTCGCCGTCATGGTCCATGTCCTCGGCGAGTCCATCCGGCATGCCGGGCACGCCGATATCCTGCGCGAGGGCCTCGACGGCCGGACCGGGTTGCGCGCCGAACACGAGAAGCAGATCGACAAGGAAGCCCGTGCAGCCTACTGCGCGAAGATCGAGCAGGCCGCCAGGTCGGCCGCACCAATCAAGGCGTAGAGGTTGTCTCACGTGACTTGATGTTCGTGCGGCATGATGCCGGTCGTGGGTGCTGATCTATCGAAGCGTCTGGTTCCCGATGAACTCTGGGAGCCGGCCGCCCCGTTGCCGCCGACGTTCGGCACGTCGCCCGCCACCGCGCATCGCCGCTCACTGTACGGCCTTGCCGGGCTGCCACTTCAGGTCACCGACCGCTCACCCCAGCCATGGTGGCGAGAAACACCAAGGGCCGACCTGTTTCCCAGGTCGGCCCTTGATCATTCAGGGTGAGTGACGGGACTCGAACCCGCGACATCCTGGACCACAACCAGGTGCTCTACCAGCTGAGCTACACCCACCACGACCGACGGTTACTGTGTGGAGTCCCTGACCGGCCGAGAAAAAGTGTACAGGGTCCGAAGGGGTGCTCGCGCCCGCCTTTCACGGCGCCCTCCGCCGGCCCGCCGGCGGCTAGCGCGCCGCGGGCAGGACGTGCTTGGCCGCGATCGACCTCGCCGTGTCCGAGTCGGGGCCCGGCTGGGGGACGAAGATGGCCTCGCGGTAGTAGCGCAGCTCCGCGATGGACTCGCGGATGTCGGCGAGGGCACGGTGGTTGCCGTTCTTCTCCGGGCTGTTGAAGTACGCGCGCGGGTACCAGCGGCGGGCCAGCTCCTTGATGCTGGAGACGTCCACGATCCGGTAGTGGAGGTAGTCCTCCAGGGTGGGCATGTCGCGCAGCAGGAAGCCGCGGTCGGTGCCGACGGAGTTGCCGCACAGCGGGGCCTTGCCCGGCTCCTTCACATGCTCCCGCACATAGGCCAGGACCTGCTCTTCCGCGTCGGCCAGCGTGGTGCCGCCGGGCAGCTCGTCGAGCAGCCCGGACGCGGTGTGCATCTGGCGCACCACCTCGGGCATCGTCTCCAGCGCCGAGTCCGGCGGGCGGATGACGATGTCCACCCCCTCGCCGAGTACGTTCAGCTCCGAGTCGGTGACCAGGGCGGCCACCTCGATGAGCGCGTCGTCGGACAGCGAGAGACCTGTCATCTCGCAGTCGATCCACACCATGCGATCGTTCATATGCCTAACCTTACGGCCCGTATCTGCTTCCGGTGCCGGTCGTGCGCGGGGTCACGGCGCGCCGCCGTGGCCGCCGACGATACCGAGCGGGGTGGGGGGGGGCGCCCCCCCCCCCCCCCCCCCCCCCCCCCCCCCGCACCGCGGCCCCCGCCCCCCCCCGGGGGCCGGCCGCGCCACCCC
>NZ_JBIALO010000031.1:62948-107039 GCF_042873595.1 Streptomyces sp. NPDC004629
CTCAGCTCAACGGGCGGGGGGGGGGGGGGGGGGGGGGGGGGGGGGGGGGGGGGGGGGGGGGGGCCGGGGGGGCGGGGGGGGGCCCGGGGGGGGGGGGGGGGGGGCGGCCCCCCCCCCCCCCACCCCGACCCGTCACGTCCGACCCGTCAGCGCGTCACGCGCCCGCGCGGGGTCCCGGCAGGCTCATCGCGGCGGTGCGCCGCGATTGCATCGGTACGGCGCTCTCCGGGTGCAGCAGGGCCGGCACCGGTCCGACCGGCCCGGCGAGCCCGGTCGCCCCCGGGCCCGCGGCCCCCGGCTGCGAGGCCGTGGGCTCTCCGTCCCCCGGCCGGTCGCCCTGCGGTCTGCGCGCCCGGTAGGCGGCGCGGTAGGCGGCGGGGGACGAACCCAGCTGGCGGCGGAAGTGCCCGCGCAGCGCCACCGGGGAACGGAAGCCGCAGCGGCCCGCGACCTCGTCCACCGAGTAGTCCGACGTCTCCAGCAGACGCTGGGCCTGTAGCACGCGCTGGGTGATCAGCCACTGCAACGGCGCGCTCCCGGTCAGCGAGCGGAAGCGGCGGTCGAACGTACGGCGGCTCATGTACGCGCGCGCGGCCAGCGTCTCCACGTCGAACTGCTCGTGGAGGTGTTCCAGCGCCCAGGCGACGACCTCGGCGAGCGGGTCGGCGCCGATCTCCTCTGGTAAAGAGCGATCGAGATAGCGCTCCTGACCGCCGCTGCGGCGCGGCGGGACCACCAGGCGCCGGGCGAGCGCGCCGGCCGCCTCGTTGCCGTGGTCCGTCCGCACGATGTGCAGACACAGGTCGATGCCGGCGGCTGTACCGGCCGACGTCAGTACGTCGCCGTCGTCGACGAACAGCTCCCTGGGATCGACGTGCACCGACGGATAGCGCTTGGCCAGCGTCGGCGCGTACATCCAGTGGGTGGTGGCCGGCCGGCCGTCCAGCAGGCCCGCCGCCGCCAGGACGAACGCCCCGGTGCACAGGCCCACGATGCGGGCGCCCTCCTCGTGCGCGCGGCGCAGCGCGTCGAGTGCCTCCTCGGGCGGAGGCGAGGTGATCGATCGCCAGGCCGGCACGACGACCGTGCCCGCGCGTGAGATCGCTTCCAGGCCGTGTGGCGCGGTGAGTTCGAGGCCCCCTGTGGTCCGCAGCGGGCCTTCCTCACCGGCGGCCACCAGCAGCCGGTAGCGCGGCACTCCGGCGTCCTGGCGGTCGATACCGAACACCGAAAGCGGTATGGAACTCTCGAAGATGGGGCCGCCGCTGAACAGCAGCACCGCGACGATCTCCTTGCGGCGTCGCCCGGAGAGTTTCCGGACCGCGGCTTCCGGCGCGGCAGTGGAGTCGTGGCTCATCCTGCTAAGCCCCCCTCGGTGGTCGCGGCTCCTCGGTTGTGTCGCTCCTGCACGTTTCCCCTCGGTCCTGCACGAGTCCCCCGCCGTAAGACAGTCAAGATCGAATCTACTGTGTCCCGCGGTACCGCGGTGACCAGTTCCACACGCGGCACATTGTCGACATGACAACTTGGCGTAAAGCATTCGATCACGAAGCGTTGCACTCGCGGGCCGTGCAGGGAAGTGCGCCTCGTCGTAGTGGCCAATCCGCGTAGGGTGCGCAGGGCGTCCGAGACCCTTTCCGTGCAGGTGGAACGGGGGTTGGGGGGTACTGCGCGCACGGCCTGGACGGGGTCCGGAAGTTGGCTGAAAAGCAGCGGGCGCGTGCGCGGAAACCGGTCAGCCGACCGGTGTACCGCTCCGGGTGTGACGTCCGCCTCTTTGCGCGGCGCACCGTTCGGAGCGGCGCAGCAGAACGCGGCAGGCCGCGGTCACGGCGGCGAGGCCGAAAGCGGTGCCGGCGGCGCCGGCCAGCGAGGTGCCGTACCAGAGCAGGACCACCGGGACCAGGAAGCAGCTGAAGGCCGCCCACCGGACGACATCGGTCGCCGTGTCGGCTGCGGACGGCGCGGACGGCGCGGACGGCGTGCGGGGCGACCGGCCGGAACGGGGGTCCGGGGCGGGCGCGGCCGGCGGGGTCGCGCGGTGTGCCCCGGTACGGGTGGCGGGTCCGGACATGCGTGCTCCCTGTGGCGTGGTTCACGCTGATCAACGCGTGGTCGCACGGTCGGTCACTGTGGGCGTGGCCTGCGTCGGTCACGTAACGGAATCCTGCACGAACCGCCTGTACAGCGCATCAAGCATTGCGTTACGGGCGCACCCTCGTGCATGCTCCCTGGAACCCCGCGGAGCCCACGCGGGATCTGGGCTAAGGAGGCGTGCCGCCGTACCCTTGGGGGTATGGGGTTGGGAAGATGTTTCCCGGACACAGCTCCGCCGCACCCTGTTGTCCCACCCACGAGGATCACAACGCCGAGACACCCATGGCCGGTCACGAATTCTTCGAACCCGCGGACCGCAAGCGGCCCGTCGCCGACCCCACGGCGGCCGAGCCCCTGGCGGCGGAAGAGTCACGCCCCTCCTGCGACCCCGCCTTCAAGCACGGTGTCGTCGTCGGCTTCGACGGCTCCACTTCCAGCGAGCGCGCCCTCGCCTATGCGATCGGCATGGCCCATCGCTCCCACTCGGGCCTGATCATCGTCCATGTCGCCAACCGGCTGCCCACCACGGTGTGGGCGGGCTGCGAGCCACCGGTCTTCGTCGACGTGCCCGATCACCGCACCGAGGTCCTGGGTCTCGAACTGGCTTGTGCGGACTATCTGGCCGAGGTGCCCTGGATCCTGGTCGAGCGCGGTGGCGACATCTGCCACGAACTCGAAGAGGTGGGGCGGGAGTACGAGGCCGACGCGATCGTCGTCGGCTCCACGCACGGCATCGTGGGCCGGATCTTCGGCTCGGTGGCCGGCCGGCTCGCCAAGCGGGCGCAGCGGCCCGTGGTGGTCATCCCCTAGCCGCCCCACGCCCCGTCAGTCCCCGCGCCCACCGCACACCAGCCCGCCGGCTCCCGCGTGATGCCGTCAACTCCGCGTGCTGCGTGGCCGACCCCCGCGTCACGCCGTCAACGGGCCTTGTCTCGCCGTCGACTTCCGCGTGATGCCGTCAACTCCGCGCGTCGCGCCACCGGCTCCCGTGTCGCCCCGTCAACTCCGCAGTCGTAGCGTCGGCTTCCTGTGGTCGTACCGTCGGTTCTCCGCGTCAGTTCCCCGCGTCGGTTTCCTGTCGTACGCGTCCCGCGCGACGTCGTGCCATCTGCCGTGCGGCGGCCGAACCTACCGATGCGTAGAGGTGTTTGTGCCCTTGTGAAGGGCATATATCGGTCACCGCACAACTGCACATGCATGAAGGGAGCCCGCCGTGGACAACGACGTCTCTGCGGGAAGCACCACCACGGTCGTCGGCCGACTCGCCCTCGGTGTCACCCTGCTGGCCTTCGGGCTCGGGTACACCGATGTGATCGACGGCGTGACGGCCTCCGATGCCGTGTCACTGGCCCACTACGTGGGCGGTGTCGCGCTCTTCGTCGCCGGACTGCTGGCGTTCCGCGACCGGGACACCGCCACCGGTACGGCCTTCTCGGCACTCGGTGCCCTCTGGCTCACCTGGGCCGTCTCGGCGGGCACCCAGGTGTCGGACAACGCCGCCGGACTCTTCCTGCTGCTGTTCGCCCTCGTGACGCTCACGCTCGCCCTCGCGGGCCGTGATCCGCTCACCCGGGGCACCTACGGACTGTTCTTCGTCTCCCTGGTGCTGCTCGCCATCGCGCAGTTCGCGAGCAACGGCGGCCTCGCGAAGGCCGGCGGCTGGTTCGCCGTCGCGGCGGGCGCGGCGGCCTGGTACGCGGCGACCGCGGCCTTCGCCCACTGGCCCACGGCACTTCCGCGCCGTGCCGCTTCCGGCCGGGGGGTGACGGCCGCCGGCTGAGTACACAGCGGCACCGAAGGGACCCCCACGTGAAGGGCGGTATACGTGGGGGTCCGCCGCGTTGCCGTGCCCGTGCCGGCGTGCGGGCGTGCTTACTCCACCGTCACCGACTTCGCCAGGTTCCTCGGCTTGTCGATGTCGCGGCCCAGAGCCTTCGCCGTGTGGTAGGCGAGCAACTGCAGCGGGATGCCCATCAGGATCGGGTCCAGCTCGTCCTCGTTCTTCGGCACGACGATCGTCCGGTCGGCCTTCGCCTGCTCCTGGTGGGCCACCGCGAGGATCCGGCCGCTGCGGGCCTTGATCTCCTCAAGGGCGGCCCGGTTCTTCTCCAGCAGGTCGTCGTCCGGCACGATCGCGACCGTCGGCAGGGCGGGCTCGATCAGGGCGAGCGGGCCGTGCTTGAGTTCCGAGGCGGGGTAGGCCTCGGCATGGATGTAGGAGACCTCCTTGAGCTTCAGGGAGGCCTCGCGGGCCACCGGGTAGCCCCGGACCCGGCCGATGAAGAGCATGGAGCGGGCCTCGGCGTACCGCTCGGCCAGTTCCTTGATCTCCTCCTCCTGCTTGAGGATCTCGGTGATCTGCTCGGGCAGCCTGCGCAGGCCCTCGATGATCCGCTTGCCGTCGCGGACGGAGAGGTCGCGGGTGCGGCCCAGGTGCAGGGCGAGCAGGGCGAAGGCGACCGTGGTGTTGGTGAAGCACTTGGTGGACACCACGCACACCTCGGGGCCGGCGTGCACGTACATGCCGCCGTCCGCCTCGCGGGCGATCGCCGAGCCGACGACGTTGACGATGCCGAGCACCCGGGCACCCTTGCGCTTCAGCTCCTGGACGGCCGCCAGCACGTCGTAGGTCTCGCCGGACTGGGAGACCGCGACGTACAGGGTGTCGGGGTCGACGACGGCATTGCGGTAGCGGAACTCGGAGGCGGGCTCGGCGTCGGCGGGGATGCGGGCCAGCTCCTCGATCATCTGGGCGCCGATCATGCCCGCGTGGTACGAGGTGCCGCAGCCGAGGATCTTCACCCGGCGGATCTGACGGGCCTCGCGGGCGTCCAGGTTCAGCCCGCCGAGGTGCACGGTGGAGAAGCGGTCGTCGATGCGGCCGCGCAGCACCCGGTCGACCGCCTCGGCCTGCTCGTGGATCTCCTTGTGCATATAGGTGTCGTGGCCGCCCATGTCGTACGACTCGGCCTCCCACTCCACGGTGGTCGGCTCGGCGGTGGTGCGGGTGCCCTCGGTGGTGTAGGTGCGGAAGTCGTCGGCCTTCAGGGTGGCCAGTTCGCCGTCGTCGAGGGTCACGATCTGACGGGTGTGGGCGACCAGCGCGGCGACGTCGGAGGCGACGAACATCTCCTTCTCGCCGATGCCGAGGACGACCGGGGAGCCGTTGCGGGCCACCACGATGCGGTCGGGGAAGTCGGCGTGCAGGACCGCGATGCCGTAGGTGCCCTCGATGGCGCGCAGCGTCTCGCGGACCTTGTCCTCCAGCTTCTCGGCCCCCGAACGGGCGATCAGATGGGTGAGCACCTCGGTGTCCGTCTCGGAGAGGAACTCGACGCCGTCCGCCTCCAGCTTGCGGCGCAGGTCGGCGGCGTTGTCGATGATGCCGTTGTGCACGACGGCGACCTTGTTGTCGGCCGACAGGTGCGGGTGGGCGTTCACGTCGGACGGGGCGCCGTGGGTGGCCCAGCGGGTGTGGGCGATGCCGGTGGTGCCCTTGAAGCGCGCCGGGACCTTGGCCTCCAGGTCACGCACCCGGCCCTTGGCCTTGACCATCTTCAGGGCGGGCGCCTTCGGGGCGGTGACGACGATGCCCGCGGAGTCGTAGCCGCGGTACTCCAGGCGCTGCAGGCCCTCCAGGAGCAGCGGCGCGACGTCACGCTTCCCGATGTATCCGACAATTCCGCACATATAGCAGATATCCCTTTGTCCGTGGCCGGTCGGTCGGCCGGCCGTCGGTTCTCAGCCGTAGACGATGCGCCGCAACTGCCTGAGCGTCAGCTCGGGCGGTGCCACCGCTCGGTACTTCAGGTCCGCCTCGATCCGTTCGAAGATCGTCGCGTTCACCAGGCCCTGGGTCTGGAGCTCGCGGTGGCGGCGACGGACGTAGTCCTCGGTCGTCTCGTCGAAATAGGCGAGCACGTCCTGGACCACCCGCAGCGCCTCGCCCCGGTTGAGGGTCGTGGATCGCGTCAGGTGATCAACAAGTTCGTCGTGCACCCGATGATCCTGAGGTATCGGGGACGGTTTCGCAAGAAATCTGCCCGAGATCGGGCAGCGTGCTGTTGAAACTCTTATGGGACGCTGTTTGCGAGCTGTCCATCCGGCGTCCTGTATGCGGTTGCCCGGGGAGACGAGTTTCAGACGCCATGGACATTCCTCGCATGGGAGTACCCGAGCAGCTGGCCGCGCGCATGAGCATGGCCGAGCAGCATGAATACCTGCGCGCCAGGTTCTCGCGGCGCACGATGATCAGGGGCGGCGCGGTCACGCTGGGCGCCGTCGCGGGCGGCGCCTTCATCCAGGGGGCCACCGCGCAGGCGGCCGTCCCGACCCAGCGCACCGCACCGGCCACCGAGAGGGTCGACGGCGCCCACGTCGCCCCGTTCGGCCGCCACCTCGCCTACGGCAACGACCCGCGGACCGAGATCACCGTGTCCTGGCAGGTGCCCGTCGCCGTCAAGAAGCCGTTCATCCGGATCGGCGTCCACCCCTGGGACCTCTCCCGCAAGATCGACGCCGAGGTCCGCACCCTCTACACCCCGGCCGGTGTCGGTGCCAGCGGCGACCACACGCAGTACTACGTGCACGCCAAGCTCACCCACCTGCGGCCGGGCAGCACCTACTACTACGGCGTCGGCCATCAGGGCTTCGACCCGGCCCAGCCGCACCTCGCGGGCACCGTGGGCACCTTCACCACCGCGCCCGCGCACAAGGCGCCGTTCACCTTCACCGCCTTCGGCGACGAGGGCGTCAGCTACCACGGCCTGGCCAACAACGCCCTGATCCTCGGCCAGAACCCGGCCTTCCACCTGCACGCCGGTGACATCGCCTACGGCGACCCGGCCGGCCAGGGCAAGTCCACCGACACCGGCTTCGACTCCCGCGTCTGGGACCAGTTCCTCGCCCAGACCGAATCGGTCGCGAAGTCCGTGCCGTGGATGCCCGCGTACGGCAACCACGACATGGAGGCCTGGTACTCACCCAACGGCTACGGCGGCGAGGACGCCCGCTGGACGCTGCCGGACAACGGCCCCGACGAGAAGAACCTGCCCGGCGTCTACTCCTTCGTCTACGGCAACACCGCGGTCATCTCCCTCGACGCCAACGACGTCTCCTTCGAGATCCCGGCCAACCTCGGCATCTCCGGCGGCACCCAGACCAAGTGGCTGGAGGGCCGGCTGCGGAAGTTCCGGGCCGCCAAGGACATCGACTTCATCGTCGTCTTCTTCCACCACTGCGCCTACTGCACCTCCACCGCGCACGCCTCGGAGGGCGGGGTGCGAAAGGAGTGGGTGCCGCTGTTCGAGAAGTACACCGTGGACCTGGTCATCAACGGCCACAACCACCAGTACGAGCGCACCGATGTCCTCAAGGGGGGCGCCGTCACCAAGAAGCTGCCGATCGGCGGCACCGTCTACCCCGAGACCGAGGGCGTCGTCTATGTGACGGCGGGCGCGGCCGGGCGCAGCCTGTACGCGTTCAGCGCCCCGCTGTCCTACGAGGGGCACGAGAACGAGGTCGACTCCGTGGCCTCCTTCATCAACACCAAGGACGGCAAGCAGAACGAGACGGTCACCTGGTCGCGCGTGCGCTACCTCGACTACTCGTTCCTGCGCGTGGACGTCACCCCGGCCGCCAAGGGCCGCCACGCCACGCTGACGGTACGCGGCATCGCCGAGACCGGAGACCAGGTCGACCACTTCACGGTGGCCCGCAAGGCCAAGTAACCAAGGGGGGCGCCCAGAAGGCAGGGCGCACCCCTTTGACCCCCCGGGGATCGGAACGGCACTTCCCGGCCCCCGGCCCGGCGCTCCCGGCGTGGGGCCGGTCTTCGGCGTTTGTTCCCGGGGACCGGCCTGGTGCCTCCGATGTCCGACCGGCACCACCCGGCCTCGCCGGGGTTCGGTGTGCTACCGCTCGGCGTCTCCGGGGAGTCGGAACGGCGTTTCCCGGCGTCGCCCCGGCCACGTGCGGTGTCCGAGTGGTGCCGTTCGGTGTCTCCGTGTGCCGGCCGGGTGCGGGGCCGGTGGTGCCTGGGGTTTCCCGGCGGGGGCCGGTTTCTTCGGCGTCCGGTCGGCACCGCTCGGTTCCGCCGGGGGCGGAGCGTTACGGCTCGGTGACTACCGGCACTGGGCCAGCGTCTCCTGGTGCCGCTCGGGCCGCCATGGGCGCCGGACCGGTGCCGCCCGGCCCCCGTTCGGTGTCTCCGTGTGCCGGCCGTGTGCGGGCCGGTGGCGCCTGGCGTTTCCCGGCAGGGGCCGGTTTCTTCGGCGTCCGGTCGGCACCGCTCGGTTCCATCGGGCGCCGCCCGGCCCCCGTTCGGTGTCCGAGTGGTGCCGTCCGGTGCCGACCGGGCGGGGGTGGCGGTCGGCGGGTTCCGGTGTCGGGGCGAGACCGTCGGGTCCGTCCGGTGGCCGGTGGTCTCGTCCGGTGTCCCCGGGGGCCGGCTGGCATCGTCCGGCCTCGTCGGGGGCGGTGTGTCACCGCTCGGTGGCTACCGGCGGCGGGTCGGTTTCGCGGTGCCGTTCTGGGGTGGGTGGTGGTTACAGGCGTTTGAGGATTGCCTGTTTGGCCGTGGTGAACTCCTCGGCTGTCAGGGTGCCGGAGCGGTGCAGCTCGCCCAGTTCGCGGAGTCGGCGCAGGAGCGCGTCGTGGTCGTCTGGGGGCGTCGGCGTCTCGTGTACGGCCTGGCCGGATGCCGACGGGTGGGGCAGGCGGGCCTGGACGGCGGCGGCGACCAGGGCCATCAGCGGGTCCTTCTTGAAGCCCCACAGTTCCACGGCGTTGGGGTCGTACTTGGGCGGAGCCTTGGTGGCCGCGCCCCGCACGGTGAAGCGCAGATGCCCGTTGTCAAGACCAGCGGCCGGCTGCCACTCCACGCCGGTGATGTCGGCGACGGCGAGGGTACGGGCCCCGGCGGCGGCCTTGGCGTCCTCGGTCTTCCAGTTCCACTCCAGCCGCACCTGCTCCCCGTCGAACGCGGCCGTGCCGTCCCCTGCGGAGACCGACAGCGGCACGGGCGGGCCGGGCAGCAGGAAGCCGGTCACCGGGTCGGCCGGCACCCGGTTCAGCAGCAGGGCGGTGCGGACCTCGTCCGTGAAGTACTCGGCGACGCCGTGCCGGTCCGGTTCGACGGTGAGCTGGTAGGGGTCGTGCGGCTCGGTGAGCCGGCCGCCGGTGGCGTGCAGCAGCGGGTCGGCGCCGTCACGCAGCCGCAGCCGCAACCGGCCCGACTTCTTGCCCTGTTCGAAGGAGATCCCCGCCAGCGCGGCCAGCGGGACCACCAGTTCGCCCAGGGTCCGCCGGAGCAGGCCGACGTTCTTGTCCCGCCCCGGGGTCAGTCGGAGGGCGTCGCCGTCGAACACCCACGTGCCGTCCTTCTGGAGGATTTCCGCCATACGGGGATTGTTCCACCGCTCGTGCGTTCAGCGCCCCGCGATGGGGTTCTTCAGGGTGCCCACGAGCTGGAGCGCGCCCGAGGGGTCCGTGAGGTCCACCATCTGCCGGTTGTCGCGCAGTTGGAGCCGGTTGAGGCAGGACAGGGCGAACTCGGGGGCGAACATGTCGTACTGCCGGAATCTGTCGGCGAGTTCGGGCGCCGAGTCCTGGTACTCGCGGGTGACCTCCGCGACCGTACGCCAGAAGTCGTCCTCCTCCAGGACGCCCTCGGCGGCGAGGTGCGCGGCGAGGAAGCGGAAGAAGCAGTCGAAGACGTCCGTGAAGATCGACAGGAGTTTCTGCTCCTCGGGTACGTCGACGCGGATGCGCCGCACCTCCGGCGGCAGCGCCGCGTCCGGGTCCATGACCGCGATCTCCTCGGCGATGTCCTTGAAGACCGCGCGTTGCACGACGCCGTCCTTCAGGACCAGGATCACGTTCTCGCCGTGTGGCATGTACACCAGGTCGTAGGCGTAGAAGCTGTGCAGCAGCGGGGTGAGGTAGGCCCGCAGA
This sequence comes from Streptomyces sp. NPDC004629, assembly GCF_042873595.1. Classification (NCBI taxonomy): domain Bacteria; kingdom Bacillati; phylum Actinomycetota; class Actinomycetes; order Kitasatosporales; family Streptomycetaceae; genus Streptomyces; species Streptomyces sp. NPDC004629. Next base: position 72,999 of record NZ_JBIALO010000031.1, read on the forward strand.
TAGCGGCGCAGCCACCGCGTGGGCGTGAGCCCCGACCGCTCGATGAGCGCACCGGCGAAGGACGCGCCCGTGTGGTCCACGTGCAGCAGCGAGGCCATGGTGGCGAGGGTCTCGCCGTCCTGGAGGGTGGGCACCGGACTCTCCCGCCACAGCGCGGCCAGCATCTTGCGGTACGGCGAGTGGCGGTCCGTGGCCCGTTCGTACTCCAGGTGCCGGTAGCCGACCGCAGCCCGCTCGCGGATGACCGACAGGCCCGTCGCCTTGAGCACCGGGTCGTTGCCGATCAGCTGGGCCAGCCAGTCGTTGATCGCCGGGGTGGCTTCCATGTAGGCGGCGGACAGGCCGCGCATGAAGCCCATGTTGAGGACGGACAGCGCCGTCTTCACATAGTGCTTGTGCGGGTGGGAGGTGTTGAAGAAGGTCCGTATCGACTGCTGGGCCAGGTACGCGTCGTCGCCCTCGCCGAGGCAGACCAGGTGTCCGCGGGCCACCTCGGCGGCGAAGGTGACGGTGAGCTTGTTCCACCACTGCCAGGGGTGGACGGGGATCAGGAGGTAGTCGCCGGGGTCGAGGCCCCGGTCGGTCAGCTGCCGTTCGAACCGGCCGACGGTCTGCTCGCCGAGTTCCTGCCGTACGAAGGACGCGTACTCGATGCCGGCACCGGCCGTGAACGCCGCCCGGGAGCGGTGCGCGGCGAGCCAGATCAGCCGGACCGGGCTCGCGGTCTCCGGGGCGTACGACAGGTACTCGTGGATGCCGAAGCCGAGCCGTCCGTTGTTGGCGACGAAGCAGGGGTGGCCCTCGGTCATGCCGGTCTCGATGTCCTGGAACCCGGCCCGCGCCAGCTGTGCCGAGGTCTCCTGCGGCTTGGTGAGCTTGTAGCAGGTGCCGGACAGGGTGGAGGAGATCTCCTCCAGGTACACCGGCAGGACCTCGTCGCTCAGGCCCAGCGACTGACGCAGTTCGGTGCAGAAGTCCAGTGCGTCGAGCGGGAGTTGGCCGCCGTCACGGTGCCGGGTCAGGGAGTCGGCGTCGATCTGCCAGTGGTCGAGGGCGCGGCGCACGGCGGTGAAGCGGTAGCGGGTCAGCCCGTCGTCGCTGCGCACGACGTACCCGTCCCCGTCCGGTTCGGGGGTGATCAGCCGCTCGTGTGCGAACTCGGCCAGGGCCTTGCGGACCAGCAGGCGGTTGGCCCGCTCCCAGCGTTCGGGGGAGAGGTGGGCCACGGCGTCGGCGAGGCTCATGCCGCCACCGCTTGTTCGAACCGTTCCCGGGTGCAGAAGCTCAGCAGGGCCCGCTTCTCCGGCGTCTGGATCTCACGTTCGGGCACGAATCCGACGGCTTCGTTCAGGGCGTGCACGGCCTTGTTGTGCACGTCCGGGTCGACCACGATCCGGGCGGTCGCCGGGTCCTCGAAGAGGTGGGCGACCACGGCGGTGATGACGGCCCGGGTGAACCCGTGTACGGGGGTGTCCGTGGCCGGCACCAGGAAGTGCATGCCGACGTCACCCGGCTCGGACTCGTACAGGCCGGCCAGCTCGCGGTGGCCCGGGTCATAGCGCTCCATGAGGAAGGCGGGCTCGCCGTCGAGCAGGCCCAGCAGGGCCTCGTGGTGCTCGTCGGCCGCGATCTCCATGTAGGCGCGCTCGACGTCCTCCAGTTTCGCGTCCTGCATCATCCAGAACACTGCCTTGGGGTGGGTGACCCAGCCGTGCAGCAGTTCGGCGTCCTTGAGCGGGTCGAGCGGACGGAAGGTGAAGTTCATACGGCAAACTCCTGGAACGCGATCGTCTTCTCGACCGGGTAGTACTCCGTGCCGAGCAGCTCGCGGATGATGCAGCTGTTGCGGTACGGTCCCATGCCCAGGTCGGGGCTGGTGATGCTGTGGGTGTGCACGCCGCCGTTCTGCAGGAAGACGCCGCGGCCGGTCACATCGATCGCGTAGTTGCGGGCCACGTCGAAGTTGCCCTGGGTGTCGTAGCGCAGCCGGTCGCGGACGGGCTTCAGGAACTCGGGTTCGTTGTACCGGTAGCCGGTGGCGAGGACGAGTCCTTCGGAGCGCAGCTCGAAGTCCTTGCCCTGCTCCTCCTGGCGGAACGTCAGGGTGTAGCCGCCGTGCTGATAACTGGCCTTCTTCAGAGAGGAGTTGGTGAGCAGCCGGGTGGGGACGGGGCCGCCGAGGTTCTTCTGGTAGAGCAGGTCGAAGATGTCGTTGACCAGGTCGCCGTCGATGCCCTTGAACAGGCCCTTCTGCTGGGCCGCGAGGCGGTAGCGGGTGGCTTCCGGCAGCGCGTGGTAGTAGTCGATGTACTCCGGGGAGGTCATCTCCAGCGTGAGTTTGGTGTACTCCAGCGGGAAGAAGCGCGGTGAGCGGGTGACCCAGTTCAGCCGGTAGCCGTGTACGTCGATCTCGCCGAGCAGGTCGTGGTAGATCTCGGCGGCGGACTGCCCGCTGCCCACCAGCGTGATCGACTCCTTGGCCTGCAACCGCTTTTTGTGCTGGAGATAGCGGGAGGTGTGCAGGAAGTCGCCGCCCAGGCCCCGGCAGGCGTCCGGGAGGTGCGGCGAGGTGCCGGTGCCGAGCACCAGGTGGCGGGCGCGGAAGGTCTCGCCCGCCTGGGTGTGCACCGCGTACAGCCCGTCGTCGTACGTCACTTCGGTGACCGTCGTGCCGAAGCGGAGGCTGCTCAGTCTGCTCGCGGCCCAGCGGCAGTAGTCGTCGTACTCGACCCGTAGCGGGTAGAAGTTCTCGCGGATGTAGAACGAGTAGAGCCTGCCCTTCTCCTTCAGGTAGTTGAGGAAGGAGTACGGGGAGCTGGGGTCGGCGAGGGTGACCAGGTCCGACATGAACGGGGTCTGCAGGTGGGCGCCGTCGAGGAACATCCCGGCGTGCCACTCGAAGTCGGGCTTGGCGTCCAGGAAGACGCCGTCGAGTTCGGCGATCGGCTCGGTGAGGCAGGCCAGGCCGAGGTTGAACGGGCCGAGGCCGATCCCCACGAAGTCGTAGGTCTTGGTCGGGTTTTCAGGACGCGCGGTCAAGGGACTCTCCCAGGTACTGCTCGGCGTGGCCGGCGATCAGGTCGAGGACGGCGGCGATGTCGTCCGTCGTGGTCTCGGGGTTGAGCAGGGTGAACTTCAGGTAGTGGCGGCCGCCCACCTTGGTGCCCGCGACCACCGCGTCACCGGAGGCGAACAGGGCCTTGCGGGCGTACAGGTTGGCGCGGTCGATCCGGTCCGGGCCGGTGACGGCCGCCGGGATGTAGCGGAAGACGAGCGTGGAGAGCGCGGGCCGGACGACCACGTCGAAGCGGGGGTCGGCGGCCAGCAGTTGCCAGCCCTGACGGGCCAGGTCGCAGACCTGGTCGAAGAGTTCGCCGATGCCGTCGGCGCCCATGGTACGCAGGGTCATCCACAGCTTGAGTGCGTCGAAGCGGCGGGTGGTCTGGAGGGACTTGTCGACCTGGTTGGGGATGCGCTCCTCCGCCATGCGCCGCGGGTTGAGGTAGTCCGCGTGGTAGGTGGCGTGCCGCAGCGTGGCGGCGTCCCGGACCAGCAAGGCGGATGAACTCACCGGCTGGAAGAAGGACTTGTGGTAGTCGACGGTGACCGAGTCGGCGCGTTCGATGCCCTCGATGCGGTCCCGGTACTTGACGGAGGCGAGCAGCCCGCAGCCGTAGGCCGCGTCCACGTGCAGCCACACCCCGTACTGCGCGCACAGCTCGGCGATCTCGGGCAGCGGGTCGATGGACCCGAAGTCGGTGGTGCCGGCCGTGGCGACGACGGCCATCGGGGTCAGGCCGTCCCGCTTGCAGCGCTCCAGCTCGTGGGCGAGGGCGACGGTCCGCATCCGCTTGTCCTGGTCGACGGGGACCGGGATGACGGCGTCCTGGCTCAGGCCGAGCAGTTTCGCCGACTTCTGCACGCTGAAGTGGCTCGCCTCGGAGGCGAGGACGCGCAGGGTGGCGAGCGAGGCTCCCTCCTCCCACCCTGCCCGCGCCGGCTTGGACTCCTCGCGGGCGAGCAGCAGCGCCTGGAGGTTGGACTGGGTGCCGCCGGAGGTGAACACGCCGTCGGCGGCCGGGCCGAGGCCGATGCGGGCGGCCGTCCAGTCGATGAGTCTGCGTTCGATGAGGGTGCCGCCGGCCGACTGGTCCCAGGTGTCCAGGGAGGAGTTGACGGCGGACAGGACGGCCTCGCCGAGCACCGCCGGGATGACCACCGGGCAGTTGAGGTGGGCGAGATAGCGGGGGTGGTGGAAGTAGACCGCGTCGCGGAGGTAGATCTCCTCCAGTTCGTCGAGCACCGCGGTGGTGTCGGGCAGGGGCCGGTCGAGGTCGATCCGCTCGATGCGCGGGGCGAGGGCGTCGGCCGTGACGCCGGTGAACGGTCGCTCGGTGGTGGCGAGTTTGGCCGCCACCCGCTCGACTCCTTCGGTCACGGAGCGGCGGTAGTGCTCCGCGGTGAGGTCATTGAGCAGGTGCGAGCGCATGTGGGGGTCCTCCGGGGGGACGGTCCGTGCGGGACGGGGAGAGGGACTGAGTCGCGCGAGCTGAACTTAGGTTAGCCTAACCTAAGTAACTCGCCGAAGTCCCGCCCCTCCCGTGACCGCAGTCACTTCAGAGGCAGCCACTCCGCCCCGCGAAGCAGCTCCGTCGCCGTCGTGTGGCGACTCCAGGCAGGCGTGGACGCGCAGACCCGGTGGCCGGGACTTCGGGGCGGCCGTGGCAGCGGGCCCGGCGGTCTCGTCGCCTCATGGCGCGACCAGGTCGATGTCCTCGGGTGGGCGGAAACGGATCGCGCGGTTGTCGGCGATCAACGGTCCGAACACCAGGGCGGGTCACCGGCCGCACCGCCGCGGCGGCCCCGCGCGAGGGGGCCCGCGGGAGCGTCCGCGCCCGGCTCGACACCGTGCGGCACGACGTCGATGTCGGTCTCGGTGGTGTGGCCGAGTGCGTCGCGGCGCATCGCACGCAGCGTGCAGGAGCGCATCACCGCCCGGACGCCGTCCGGCATTCACGCCAGGCCGGGCCCGGCGAAGCCGCCGGACGAGGGACGGCCCCAGCCGCCTCGTCCGTACGGCCTGGAGGGGGAAGAAGCGGTACGGGGCGGCCAGGGCCGTCGTCAGGGGTGCTCCGGAGAGTCAGCTGGGGATCAACTGACCTTCTTCGCGTTCTCGATGGCCTCGGCGAGGTCGTTCAGCGGGGCGACGCACTTGTCGTACGACAGGATCGGCTCCGGGTTGCGGGAGATGACCTGGCCGGCCTTGACCGCGGGGAGCTTCTGCCAGGTGGCCTTGGTGATGTCGGCGGGCTGGATGGCCGAGGTGCGGTTGTCCATCATGATGATGTCCGCGGCGTACTTGTCGACGTTCTCCCAGCTCAGCGACTCGTACCAGCCGCCGCCCTGGGCCTTTGCCTTCTCCGGCGGCTCGATGAAGTTCACGCCGAGGGCCTTGAAGTACTCAAGGTCGATGGAGAGGTTGCTGCCGGAGACATAGAACAGGTCCTGGCTCGCAGAACCGGCCAGCACCTTGATGTCGGGCTTGGCCTTGGCGGCGGCGCGCAGCCGGCCGGCCGCCTCCTCGAACCGCTTCTTGGCGTCGGTGACCTTGCTCGACCCGGTGTCGGCGCCCAGGGACTCGGCGAGCGCGAGCATGCGCTGCAACGGCTCGGTGAGCTGGCGGTCGTAGACCGAGATGCCCACGCTCGGGGCGCCGACGGCCTCGATCTTCTTCTTCGACTCCTCCGGCACGTACCAGAGGGTGCCCGCGTCGTCGAACATGGTGGAGATGAGCACGTCGGGGCCGAGGGACGCGTACTTCTCGATGTTGAACTGGCCCCACTCGTTGCCGAGGACGGTCAGCTTGCTGAGGTCCATGTCGCCGGCCTGGACGTCGGCCTTGCCGTCCTTCGTCGTGGTCGGTCCGAACACGCCCTTGGCCTGGACGCCGTAGTCGTACAGCGCGGCGGCCATACCGACGAACGCGACGATGTTCGCCGGGGTCTTGTCGGCCTTGACGGTCTGTCCGCGGTCGTCCTTGAAGGTCCAGGGGCCGGACGCGGCACTCGCCCCACCGTCCGAGCCGCCGCTTTTCGCGTCGTCGTCGCCGCAGGCCGCGAGCACGGCGCCGAGGCCGAGGGCGCCGCCGGTTGCGAGCAGTCCACGACGGGAGAGGGCGGGTCTGGCGTTCGACATGGCGTGCTCTGCCTTCGTGCTAGGGGTCACTGGACCGAAGTCGCGATTAGGTTAGCCTAACCTCAGCGTCACCCCAAGGGCGGTACCGGGTGCCCGCTGCCGCACCGGCCCCGCGACCGGGTGCGGCCGGGGACACCCGGCCGCCGGATCAGCCCGCCAGGCCCAGTTCCCGCGCGATCAGCATCCGCTGCACCTCGCTCGTGCCCTCGCCGATCTCCAGGATCTTGGAGTCGCGCCACATCCGGGCCACCGGGTACTCGTTCATGAAGCCGTAGCCGCCGTGGATCTGGGTCGCGTCGCGGGCGTTGTCCACGGCGATCGTCGACGAGTACAGCTTGGCCAGCGCCGCCTCCTTCTTGAACGGCTCGCCCGCCACCAGCCGGCACGCCGCGTCCCGCCAGGCGAGGCGGGCGGTGTGCGCCTTCATCTCCATGTCGGCGATCTTGAACTGGATGGCCTGGTTGGCGCCGATCGGCCGCCCGAAGGCATGCCGCTCCCTGGCGTACTTCACCGACTCGTCCACACAGCCCTGCGCGAGACCCGTCGCCAGCGCCGCGATGGCGATGCGGCCCTCGTCGAGGATCCGCAGGAACTGCGCGTAGCCGCGGCCCTGCTCGCCGAGCAGGTTGGCCGCCGGGACCCGGACGTCCACGAACGACAGCTCGCGGGTGTCCGAGGCGTTCCAGCCGACCTTCGAGTACGGGGCCGCGACCGTGAAGCCCGGCGTGCCGGACGGCACGATGATCGCGGAGATCAGCGGCCCGCCGTCCGGTTTGCGGCCCGTCACCGCGGTGACCGTCACCAGAGCCGTGATGTCCGTGCCCGAGTTGGTGATGAAGCACTTCGAGCCGTTGATCACCCATTCGCCGGTGTCCGCATCGAGCCGGGCCGTCGTGCGCGTCGCGCCCGCGTCCGAGCCGCCGTCCGGCTCCGTGAGCCCGAACGCGCCCAGGATCTCGCCCGCGCACAGCCGCGGAAGCCATGCGCGCTTCTGCGCCTCGGTGCCGAACAGATGGACCGGCATCGCGCCCAGCGACACCCCGGCCTCCAGCGTGATGGCCACGGACGAGTCGACCCGGGCCAGTTCCTCCAGGACCAGCCCCAGCGCCAGGTAGTCGCCGCCCATGCCGCCGTACTCCTCCGGGAACGGCAGCCCGAACAGGCCCATACGGCCCATCTCGCGGACGATCTCGTACGGGAACTCATGCCGCTCGTAGTAGTCGCCGATCTTCGGCGCCACCACGTCGTGCGCGAACTCCTCCACCGTGCGGCGGAGTTCCTCCAGCTCGGGGCTGAGGCGGTGGTCCATGCTGATCACTGGTCCTTGTGGGAGAGGGCGCGGACGGTGCGGGACGGGCTCGGCCGGCCCAGCTGTTCGGCCATCCACACGCTCGTGGCGGTGAGACGGCCCAGGTCGACCCCGGTCTCGATGCCGAGGCCCTGGAGCATCCACACCAGGTCCTCGGTGGCGAGGTTCCCGGTGGCGGACTTGGCGTACGGACAGCCGCCGAGGCCGCCCGCCGAGGCGTCGACCGTCGTGACGCCGTGTTCCAGCGCCGCATAGGTGTTGGCGAGGGCCTGGCCGTAGGTGTCGTGGAAGTGCACGCCCAGCACGTTCGTCGGCACGCCCTCCTCGTTGAGCGCGGCGAGGAGTTCCAGCACATGTCCCGGGGTCGCGACGCCGATCGTGTCCCCGAGGCTCAGCTCGTCGCAGCCCATGTCCACCAGCGTCCGGCACACCCGTACGACCTGGTGCACGGGGACCGCGCCCTCCCACGGGTCGCCGAAGCACATGGACACATAGCCGCGCACCCACAGGCCCTCGTGCTTCGCGTGCCCGACGACCGGGTCGAACACGGCGAGCGACTCGTCCAGCGTGCGGTTGAGGTTGGCCTTCGCGAAGGACTCGGTGGCGCTGGCGAACACCGCGATCCGGCGGGCGCCGAGCGCCAGCGCCCGGTCCAGGCCGCGCCGGTTGGGCACGAGCACCGGCAGCGCGACCCCGCGCAGGTCGCCGAGCAGTGGGAACAACTGCTCCGCGTCGGCCAGTTGGGGCACCCATTCGGGGTGCACGAAGCTCGTCGCCTCGACGGTGGTCAGGCCCGCGTCGGCCAGCCGGTGGATGAACTCCGCCTTGATGCCGGTCGGCACGGCCGACTTCTCGTTCTGCAGCCCGTCGCGCGGGCCGACCTCGTGGATCCGCACCCGCTGGGGCAGATCCTGCGCGGGTACGACCATCGGCAGTTCCGGTGCGGTCATTCCTCCGCCTCCTCGTGCGGTGCGACCACGGCCAGCACCTGGTCCATGGCGACCGTGCTGCCGGGCCGTACGTCCAGTTCGGTGACCGTGCCCGCGTGCGGGGCCGAGACGACGTGCTCCATCTTCATCGCCTCCACCACCAGCAGGCCCTGGCCCGCGGTCACCTCGTCGCCGACGGCGACCTTCACGACGGTGACCGTGCCGGGCATCGGCGCGGTGAGCGAGTCGGCGCCCGCGAGCCCGGCCCGGGTGAGCGAGGCGGCCACCGGATCGTGATCCCGCACCGGCCAGGCGTCGCCGTCGCGGCCCAGCCAGGTGCCGTCCGGCAGAGCGGCGAAGGTGTGGACGACGCCGTCGAGCCGGACGGAGAACCGGTCCTCGCCGGCCTCCGCCCGCGGGAGGCGGCCCGCGGACGCCGTCAGCGGGGTCCGCGCCCCGTCCGGCAGCACCTCGGTCGCGCCGTCCGGCGTGCGGCGCACGCGCACGGTGACGGGCTCGTGGCCCGGGACCTGAAGGTGGTGCACCGTCCAGGCCCGCTCGCCGCCCAGCCGCCAGCCGTCCGCCGCGGAGAACGGGTCCACCCAGCCGGTTCCGGGGGCGGGGCCGAGCGCCCCCTGACGCAGCAGCGCCGCCGCCGCGTAGACCTCCGCCGGCACCCGGTCGGGCAGCAGGCCGGCCGCCACCCGCTCGACCAGCCCCGTGTCCAACTCGCCCGCCGCCACCGCCGGATGGGCCAGCAGCCGGCGCAGGAAGCCCGCGTTGGTCGGCACGCCCAGCGTGACCGTCTCCGCCAGGGCCGCGCGGAGCCGGCGCAGCGCCGTCTCCCGGTCCGGCCCGTACGCGATCACCTTGGACAGCATCGGGTCGTACCGGCTGCCGACCTCCGTGCCCTCGCTGAGCCCGGAGTCGGTGCGCACCCCCTCGCCCTGCGGCTCGCGCAGCCGCAGCACCGTGCCGCCCGACGGCAGGAACCCGCGCGCGGGGTCCTCCGCGCAGACCCGGGCCTCGACCGCGTGCCCGGTCAGCCGGATCTCCCGCTGCGCGAACGGCAGCCGTTCGCCCGCCGCGACCCGCAGCTGCCACTCCACCAGGTCAAGACCGGTGACCAGTTCGGTGACCGGATGCTCCACCTGGAGCCGGGTGTTCATCTCCATGAAGGAGTACGCCGCGGGGTCGCCGCCCGGCACGATGAACTCCACCGTGCCCGCGCCCCGGTAGCCGCAGGAGCGGGCCGCCTGCACGGCCGCCGCGCCCATCGCCGCCCGGGTCTCCTCGTCGAGGAGCACGCTCGGTGCCTCCTCGACCACCTTCTGGTGCCGGCGTTGCAGCGAGCACTCGCGCTCGCCGAGGTGGACGACGTTGCCGTGCGCGTCGGCCAGGACCTGGATCTCGATGTGCCGGGGCCGCTCGATCCAGCGCTCCACCAGCAGCGTGTCGTCACCGAAGGAGGCGCGGGCCTCGCGCCGGGCGGCGGCGATCTCGTCGGCGAGCGCGCTCGCCTCCCGCACCAGGCGCATGCCCTTGCCGCCGCCGCCCGCCGAGGGCTTGAGCAGCACCGGCATCCCGATCCGACGGGCGGCCTCGGCGAGCCGGGCGTCGGACAGACCGCTCCCGCTGGAGCCGGGGACGACCGGCACCCCGGCCGCCCGCACCGTCTCCTTGGCACGGATCTTGTCCCCCATGAGGGCGATGGCGTCGGCCGGCGGGCCGATGAACACCAGCCCCGCCTGTGCGCAGGCCCGCGCGAAGTCCGCGTTCTCGGCGAGGAAGCCGTACCCCGGGTGGACGGCCTGCGCGCCCGTGCGGGCGGCGGCCTCCAGGAGCCGTTCCACGGACAGATAGCTCTCGGCGGCCGGCGCCGGACCGAGCCGCACCGCCGTATCGGCCTCGCGCACGTGCCGCGCGTCGGCGTCCGCGTCGGAGAACACCGCCACCGAGCGCACGCCCAGCGCGCGCAGCGTGCGCATGACGCGCACCGCGATCTCGCCGCGGTTGGCCACCAGGACTGTCTCGAACATCGTCTTCGGTCCCCTCACATCCGGAAGACGCCGAACCGCGGTTCGCCCAGCGGGGCGTTCGCGCAGGCGGTCAGGGCCAGGCCCAGCACCTGCCGGGTCTCCAACGGGTCGATCACGCCGTCGTCCCAGAGGCGGGCGGTGGCGTAGTAGGCGTTGCCCTGCTGCTCGTACTGCCGGCGGATCGGGGCCTTGAAGGCTTCCTCCTCCTCGGCGGGCCAGGACTCGCCCCGGGCCTCCAGCTGGTCCCGCTTGACGGTGGCGAGGACGGAGGCGGCCTGCTCGCCGCCCATGACGGAGATCTTGGCGCCCGGCCACATCCACAGGAAGCGCGGGGAGTAGGCACGGCCGCACATGGAGTAGTTCCCGGCGCCGTAGGAACCGCCGACGACCACGGTCAGCTTGGGCACGCGCGTGCAGGCGACGGCGGTGACCATCTTGGCGCCGTGCTTGGCGATGCCACCGGCCTCGTAGTCCTTGCCGACCATGAAGCCGGAGATGTTCTGCAGGAACACCAGCGGGATCCCGCGCTGGTCGCACAGCTCGATGAAGTGGGCGCCCTTCTGGGCGGACTCGGAGAACAGGATGCCGTTGTTGGCGACGATCCCGACCGGGTGGCCGTGAACGCGGGCGAAGCCGGTGACCAGGGTCTGCCCGAACTCGGCCTTGAACTCGGCGAACCGCGAGCCGTCGACCACGCGCGCGATGATCTCGCGGACGTCGTAGGGGGTGCGCGGGTCGACGGGCACCGCGCCGTAGAGCCCGTACGGGTCCACCTTCGGCTCGACGGCCGGCCGCACCTCCCAGGGCAGGGGCCCGCGCGCGGGAAGCGTGGCGACGATGTCGCGGACGATCCGCAGGGCGTGCGCGTCGTCCTCCGCGAGGTGGTCGGTGACGCCGGACACACGCGCGTGGACCTCGCCGCCGCCCAGTTCCTCGGCGGTGACGACCTCGCCGGTGGCGGCCTTCACCAGCGGGGGACCGCCGAGGAAGATGGTCCCCTGGTTGCGGACGATCACGGCCTCGTCGCTCATCGCCGGGACGTAGGCGCCGCCCGCGGTGCAGGACCCGAGGACGGCGGCGATCTGCGGGATGCCGGCGCCCGACATGCGCGCCTGGTTGTAGAAGATCCGGCCGAAGTGCTCGCGGTCCGGGAACACCTCGTCCTGCATCGGCAGGAAGGCGCCGCCGGAGTCGACGAGGTAGAGGCAGGGGAGCCGGTTCTCCAGGGCGATCTCCTGGGCCCTCAGGTGCTTCTTCACCGTCATCGGGTAGTACGTGCCGCCCTTGACGGTGGCGTCGTTGGCGACGATCACGCAGTCCCGCCCGCCGACCCGGCCGACCCCGGCGATCACCCCGGCCGCCGGGGCCTGCCCGTCGTACATCCCGTCGGCCGCGAGCGGGGCCAGCTCAAGGAACGGCGAGCCGGGGTCCAGCAACGTGTCCACCCGGTCCCGCGGCAGCAGCTTGCCGCGCGCGGTGTGCCGGGCCCGGGCGCGCTCGCCGCCGCCGAGCCGGGCCGCGGCCAGCTTGCCGCGCAGCTCCTCGGCGAGCGCGCGGTGCGCCTCCTCGTTGGCCCGCCAGGCCGCCGACGCGGGGTCTGCCGCGCTCGTCAGCTCCGGTGCCTCCAGCATCCTGCGGTCCCCTCACCCAGTGGTCGACTGTTAATGAGCGTTAACCATTTCTCACAGGTTAACGAGCGCTAACCCCGCTGTCTAGAATTGCTGCCATGGTCACCAGAACCGGCGCCCCCGGGCGCCGCGAGCAGATCCTCAAGGAGGCCGCCCGGCTGTTCGCCGAGCGCGGCTTCCACGGCGTCGGGGTCGACGAGATAGGGGCCGCGGTCGGCATCAGCGGCCCCGGTCTCTACCGGCACTTCGCGGGCAAGGACGCGATGCTCGCGGAGCTGCTGGTCGGGATCAGCGGACAGTTGCTGACCGGGGCGAAGCGGCGCCTGGCGGAGGCCGACGGCGCGGCCGGCCCCATGGCGGTCCTCGACTCCCTCATCGAGGGCCACATCGACTTCGCCCTCGACGACCGCCCCCTGATCACCCTGCACGACCGTGAGCTGGACCGCCTGCGGGACAGCGACCGCAAACTGGTGCGCCAGCTCCAGCGGCAGTACGTGGAACTGTGGGTCGAGGTGCTGCGGGCGGCGTATCCGGGGCTCGCCGAGCCGGCCGCGCGCTCCGCGGTCCACTCGGTCTTCGGCCTGCTGAACTCGACCCCGCACCTGGGTCGGCCGGGCTCCCTGCCGGGCCGTGCGACGACCGCGGCCCTCCTGCACCGCATGGCCCGCGGGGCGTTCGCGGCGGCGGGAGCGGCCTGACCGGCACCGGCGCGCCCGCGAGACGGACAGCCAACCTCCTCCGGCAGCCGGCCCCCGCTGAGGGCGACGACGCTCGCCGCCCTGCGGGCCGAGGCGGACCACCGGGCGCGGGGCGGGTCGGCGGTGCCTGGGCGCTGGGGGAGTCGTTCGGGCGTGGTCGCGGACGACGGTGCACGGTGTCCCCGCGCGTGTCCTCGGCGACCGGATCGCGTGGCCGGCCCGGGTGGCGTGTGGTGCGGGGGAGTGGTGGCCGGGCGTGATGCGCGTTACCCCCGGGACGCCCTGGACGGGACCCGTACTCGCCGGTACGGTGGTACCTGAGCAAGCGCTTAGACACGCGAGGTACGTGGAGGTGGCGGCGTGCGCCGTACGGTGTTCAACGAGGATCACGAGGCGTTCCGGGAGACCCTTCGCGCCTTCATCGAGGCCGAGGTCGTGCCGGTGTACGACGAGTGGTTCGCCGCCGGCCAGGCCCCGCGCGAGTTCTACCACAAGCTCGCCGAGCTGGGCCTCTTCGGCATCAACGTCCCCGAGGAGTTCGGCGGCGCCGGCCTGGAGACGCACAAGTTCGAGGCGATCCAGTACGAGGAGACGGCCCGCGCCGGCGTGAACTTCGGCGGCTCCGGCGTGCATGTGCTGCTCGCCCTGCCGTACATCAAGATGCTCGCCACCGACGAGCAGAAGAAGCGCTACCTCCCGAAGTTCGTCTCCGCCGACGAGATGTGGGCCATCGCGATGACCGAGCCCGGCACCGGCTCCGACCTCGCGGGCATGAAGACCACCGCCAAGCTCTCCGAGGACGGCACGCACTACGTCCTCAACGGCGCCAAGACCTTCATCACCGGCGGCGTCCACGCCGACCGCGTCATCGTCTGCGCCCGTACCGCCGCGCCCAGCGCCGAGGACCGCCGCTTCGGCATCTCCCTCTTCGCCGTCGACACCAAGTCGGCGGGCTACTCCATAGGCCGCAAGCTGGACAAGCTGGGCCTGAAGACCTCCGACACCGCGGAGCTGGCGTTCGTCGACGTCAAGGTGCCCGTCGAGGACCTGCTCGGCGAGGAGAACAAGGGCTTCTCCTACCTCGGCGCCAACCTGCCCTCCGAGCGCTGGGGCATCGCCTTCGGCGCCTACGCGCAGGCCAAGGCCGCCGTCCGGTTCGCCAAGAGCTACGTCCAGGAGCGCACCGTCTTCGGCAAGCCGGTCGCCCACTTCCAGAACACCAAGTTCGAGCTGGCCGCCTGCCAGGCCGAGGTGGACGCCGCCGAGGCGGTCGCCGACCGGGCCCTGGAGGCGCTGGACGCGGGCGAGCTGACCCCCGCCGAGGCCGCGAGCGCCAAGCTGTTCTGCACCGAGGTCGCGCACCGCGTCATCGACCGCTGCCTCCAGCTGCACGGCGGCTACGGCTATATGAACGAGTACCCGATCGCCCGCCTGTACGCGGACAACCGCGTCAACCGCATCTACGGCGGCACCAGCGAAATCATGAAGACGATCATCGCCAAGGACATGGGCCTGTAAGGGGCCCGGCAAGTCCACGAAAAGATTGCGGGATACAACTGACTCATGAGTCAGGCACTTCAGTCCCTGCTCGATCTGCTCGACCTGGAGCGGATCGAGCAGGACATGTTCCGCGGCCAGTCCCGCTCCGCCGTGGTCCCCCGGGTCTTCGGCGGGCAGGTCGCGGCCCAGGCGCTGGTCGCCGCCGGGCGCACGGTCCCGGCCGACCGGCACGCGCACTCCCTGCACGCCTATTTCCTGCGGCCGGGCGACCCGGGCGCCCCCATCGTCTACACCGTCGACCGCATCCGCGACGGCCGCTCCTTCACCACCCGCCGGGTGGTCGCCGTCCAGCACGGGCAGCCGATCTTCCACCTCTCGGCGTCCTTCCAGACGTACGAGGAGGGCCTGGAGCACCAGGCGCCCATGCCCGCCGCGCCCGACCCTGAGACGCTGCCCACCTCCGAGGAGCGGCTGCGCGGTTACCCGCACCTGGACGCGCGGATCGTGGAGAAGTTCCAGGAGGCCCGCGAGGCGGTCGACCTGCGCTACGTCGACGAGCCGCCCTACGGCAGCTACGGCGTGCCGCGCGAGCCGCACTCCCAGGTGTGGTTCCGCACCAACGGCAAGCTGGACGGCGACATCGACGCACCCCTGCTGCACGTCGTGCTCGCCACCTACGTCTCCGACATGACGCTGCTCGACTCCGTGCTGCTCGCGCACGGCCGCGGCGGCTGGGCCGTCGGCGACGTGGTCGGGGCGTCGCTGGACCACGCGATGTGGTTCCACCGGCCGTTCCGCGCCGACGAATGGCTGCTGTACGACCAGGAGTCGCCGTCCGCACATGGCGGCCGCGGGCTCGGCCAGGCCCGCATCTACACCCAGGACGGCCGGCTCGCCGTCTCGGTGATCCAGGAAGGCGTGGTCCGTGTGCCCAGGGGCTGAACGCCTGGGCGTGCGGCCCCTGTCGGCGTCAAAAGGACTTTGAGTCCTGCCCGAGGTGCCGATCCCATAGGGCCGGGCTAGGCTGAATGGCGAGCCGCAAAACAGGGCACGCCCCGTGCTGTTGAAGTTCCCAGGACACGGAACTCCGGTCGTTGATCTCGCCCACGCGTATCGCGTGGTCCGACCTGGCGGCATCGGTGCGAAGACGTGCTCTTCAGATCCAAGCGGTGAAGCCAGAGACCGCGCCGCACCTTTTCAAACCACTGCGGCTGCGGCCATCCACTCGCCCGCCCCGAAAGTGGCGCGCGAGACGATGGAAGGAAAGGCATTCCCATGCGAGCACAACGCGCAAGGCGTCTCCTTGCGGTGTCCGCTGCCGGCGTTCTGATGGCCGGCGGCGCCGCGATCGGCGCAGCGGGTACTGCTTCGGCAGCTCCGGCGCACGTCAACTCCGGGTACTCCAGCAATGACCACGGCGGTCATGGCGGTTACGGCGGCCACGGCGGTTACGGCGGTCACGGCGGTTACGGCGGTCATGGTGGCTACGGCGGTCATGGCGGTTACGGCGGCCACGGCGGCTATGGCGGTCATGGTGGCTACGGCGGTCACGGCGGCTACGGCGGCGACCACGGCGGTGGCGGTCACGGTGGTGGAGGCCACGGCGGTGGCGGTCACGGTGGTGGCGGTCACGGTGGTGGCGGTCACGGCGGTGGCGGTCACGGCGGTGGCGGTCACGGCGGTGGCGGTCACGGTGGCGGTGGCGGCGGTCACGGTGGTGGCGGCGGACGCTGACCGTTCACGCACACAGCGCGATGTGCGGCTCCCTCGCCGGGGCCGCACATCGCGGCGTCTGGGGACGGTCGGCCCGTCAGTCGCCCTTGCCCAGGCCCGCTTCCGTCAGCAGATAGGCCGTCATCGGGTCGTAGTAGCGCGGGCTGAGGACGTGATCGTCGAGCGGCACCGCCACCTGGAGCGTGCCCTCGGACTCGGCGAGGAACAGCGCCGGGTCGTTGCAGTCGGCGTACCCGACGGAATCGAGGCCGTGCTGCGCGGCGTAACCGGCCCAGCCGTGGTCGGCGACGATCAGGTCGGGCAGCGGGCGGCCCTCGCGCTCAAGTCCCGTCAGAATGGCCCGCATCGGCTCGCCGGAATGGGTGTGCCACAGCGTGGCGCCGTGCTCCAGGACGGCCACGTCCGCGAACTGCATGACGTACCCCTCGTCCGTCTGGAGCCCGTCCGGGATGACCACGACCTCGCAGCCGGCCGTGCGCAGCGCGGCGGCCGTGGCCCGGTGCACATCGAGCAGGCCGCCGGGGTGGCCGGTGGCGAACAGCACCCGCTGCCCACCGTCGGCCGCCTTGCGCAGCCGCAGCGCCAGCCGGTCCAGGGCGTCGACCGTCAGCCGGGGGTCGATGGTGTCCTGTCCGTACCGGTACTCCGGGTCGTCGTTGACGCCGACCCGCTCCGCCATCACCGCGAGCACGTCCTGCTCGTCCTGCCAGCGGTCCCCCAGCTCAAGCCCGAGCCAGAAGTTGCGGTCGCCGTTGGCCAGCTTGCGGTAGTGGGAGAGGTTGTTCTCGCGGGGGGTGGCGACATCGCCCGCGATACGGGTGCTCACTAGGTGGTCGACTAGCTCGGCGCGGCTGGGTGTCCCGGGTATCGGCATGCCCCCCATTGTGGGGCAGCGGGCCGGGCGATTCCCCCGGCGTATCGCACGCTGGGACGCGGGTCACTCACCGTGTTTCAGCGCGAACCACAGCTCCATGCGGACATCGGGATCGTCGAGGTCCGCGCCGAGCAGCGCCGCGCACCGGCCGATCCGCTGCCGCACGGTGTTGCGGTGCACGGCGAGCGCGACCGCGGTGCGGTCCCAACTGCCGTGCAGGGAAAGCCAGCTGCGCAGGGTCTCGGCGAGGGCCGGCCGGCCGGCGAGCGGCGCGAGCAGCTCGCGCGCGAACCCCTCCGCCTCGTCCGCCGGGACCAGCCCGGTCAGCCCGGCCCGGCCGCCGTGGCGGACCAGCGCGGTACCGGTGACGCGGGCGCGGGTCAGGGCGCGGGCCGCCTGTGCGTCGGCGGACGGCCACTCGTGCGGGGCGACCGGGGCGCTGACGCCGAGGGTCCAGCCGGGCTGCGGGTCGGGCTCGCGGTCGGCGGGCACCAGCACCCGTACGGCGTCACGGCCTACGTCGACCAGCGCCGAGCCCAGTGCCGCGCCGAGCGCCGAGCCGGCGACCGTGTCCGGCGCCTGGGTCTGCGGGCGGGCGTGCACGACGCGCCACCGCCCGTCGCCCAGCAGCGGCGCGACGTCCTCCGGTTCCGCGCCCAGCAGCAGCCGGACCAGCGCCGCGGAGCGCGCCGCCCCGGCACCGCTCTGGTGCTCCCCGGTGAGCAGCGACAACAGGACGGCGGCCACGGAGGCGATGGTGTGGTCGCCGGCCTCCCGGCGCGGCACCACGACCCCGAGCACAAACCCCTGCCCGTTCCCCAGCGAGTAGGCGGCGAGATGCGTCCCGCCCACCGCATCGGCCGCGGAGGCCGGCCCGACTCGTCCGCCGGCGGGCACGGAGACGACACCGGACGTACAGCTGCCGTCACCGGACCGCGCGTGCACCGGGGCCGTGGCCTGGGCGGGGGTGGCCGGTCCGGTGGCGGGCCGCGTGATGGGGCCGGGTGCGGGTGTGGGTGTGGGTGTGGTGGGGCTGGTGGCTGTGCCGGGTGTGGAGGCGTGGTCGGCGGAGTGTGTGTGGCTCGGGTGCGCGGCTCGGGCGGGGGTGGCCGGTCCGGTGGCGGGTCGTGCGGTGGGGCCGGAGGCGGTGAGGGGTGGGGGCGTGTGGTCGCCGGTGCATGCGTGCACCGGGGCCGTGGCCTGGGTGGGGGGCGGCGCGGAAGCCGTCTCCTTCGTGGGTGCCCGGCGCCCGGCATCCGCAGTGGTGGGCGCGGGGGCCGGGCCGGGCGGCTCGGGGGTCCGGGAACTCGGGGGCGGGCCGGGCGGCTCGGGTGTGCAGGGGCTCGGGGCCGGGTTGCGGGGGGTGTTCGGGAGGGGGCGTACCACCTGGGTCAGGCGGTTCAGGGCCGTGCGCACGTCGTCCTCGGGCGGCCGGCCGGCCGAGGCGATCTCCGTGCCGTCGGGGCCGTACAAGCACGCCCGGCCGCCCAGCCGCTGGGCCAGCCGGCGCAGCACCGCGGGGACCGGGTCCGGGCGGGACGCCGCGGACGCGAGGCTCTGCTGCGCCTCCGTGACCCTGCGCAGCTCGGCCAGCCGGGCCTGGGCCATGAGCTGCCAGACCGCCCGGGCCACGCCCGAGAAAGTCGTCTGCGGCGGTACCTCGACGAGCGGCAGTTCGTATGCCTCGCAGGCCGCGACCAGGGCCCGCGGAACCGTGTCGTGCACCGGCGCGACGCCGAAGCCCAGCGCCGCGCCGCCCGCCGCCACGATCCGGGCCACGTAGTCGTCGAAGTACTTTCCCAGACTCGGCTTCGCCCGACCGGGGGCACCCCCGTCCGAGCCCGCCGCCTCGGGGATGTGCACGCCCGCGGTCAGCAGCAGTTCGCCGCCGAGCAGGTACGGATAGGGGTCGGACATCTCGGAGGTGTGCGCCCAGTGGATGGCGACCCCGGGACCCGACGGCCCGGCGATCTGCCGCAGGGCCAGGTCCTCCCGGGCCAGCAGCGCCGCCAGCGGGACCGGCGGGGTGGGCGGGACCGCCGGGGCGGCCGGTGCCGACCTGTCCGGCAGCATGTGCGTTCCCTCCATTTTGACGCGCTCGAATGGATGAAACGTACACTTCGCAGTTGCTTTCCGGCCACCTAATGTCGGTCCGGACCGGCAGCCGCGGGTACCGGCGTCTGTCCCCGTGATCCGCTGCCGGCGTCCCCGCCCGGAAACCCGCTTCCGGGACACCCCACTCGTCTCCGCACGACACGCCACCGACCGCGCGCGAAGGAGGGCCCCACATGGCCGTCGACTACACCGTGATCGTCGTCTATCTCGTCGGCATGCTGGCCATGGGCTGGTGGGGCATGCGCCGCGCCAAGTCGAAGAGCGAGTTCCTGGTGGCCGGCCGCCGCCTCGGACCGGCCCTGTACTCCGGCACCATGGCGGCGATCGTCCTCGGTGGCGCCTCCACCATCGGCGGAGTGGGCCTCGGCTACAAGTACGGCCTGTCCGGCGCCTGGATGGTCTTCACCATCGGCCTCGGCCTGCTCGCGCTGAGCGTCTTCTTCTCCGCCCGTATCGCCCGCCTGAAGGTCTACACCGTCTCCGAGATGCTGGACCTGCGCTACGGCGGCCGGGCGGGCGTCATCTCCGGCCTCGTGATGTGGGCGTACACCCTGATGCTCGCGGTGACCTCGACCATCGCCTACGCCACGATCTTCGACGTCCTCTTCGACCTCGACCGCACCGTCGCGATCGTCATCGGCGGCTCGATCGTCGTCGCGTACTCCACGCTCGGCGGCATGTGGTCCATCACGCTGACGGACATGGTGCAGTTCGTCGTGGAGACGATCGGTGTGCTGCTGCTCCTGCGGCTCCTCGTCCCGATCCTCGGCGGGCTGCTGTGGCGGCGCGGCACCGCGCAGGGCGCCCTCGCCTCGGTGATCGTCGGCGGCCTCGCCGTCATCGGCCTGATGGCGTCCTTCGGCATCCTGGCCAACGAACCCGTCTACTACGGCCTGTTGTCCTCCCTGGTCGCCTACATCGTCGTCTCCCTGCTGACGAAGCCGACCGACGCCACCGTGCTCGCCGCCTGGCGCGAGCGCCTTGCCGGACGGTCCCCCGCACTCGCGTCCGAACCCGTCCCGGCCCACCAGTAGAGTCACCGGCAAAGCAGTACATGCGCGAACAAGCGCAGGAAAGAAGGCATTTCACCATGAGCAGCAGCGAGACGCCCCGCGGCCCCGTCGACTCCTCCCGCGTCCCCCGGTACGCCGGTCCCGCGACCTTCGCCCGGCTGCCCCGCCTCGACGAGGTCGGCACCGCCGATGTCGCCGTCGTGGGCGTGCCGTTCGACTCCGGTGTCTCCTACCGGCCGGGCGCCCGCTTCGGCGGCAACGCCATCCGCGAGGCGTCCCGGCTGCTGCGCCCCTACAACCCGGCGCAGGACGCCTCGCCCTTCGCGCTCGCCCAGGTGGCGGACGCCGGTGACATCGCCGTGAACCCGTTCCACATCAACGAGGCCGTGGAGACCATCGAGGCGGCGGCCGACGACCTGCTCGGCACCGGCGCCCGGCTGATGACCCTCGGTGGCGACCACACCATCGCGCTGCCCCTGCTGCGCGCGGTCGCGAGGAAGCACGGCCCGGTGGCCCTGCTGCACTTCGACGCCCACCTCGACACCTGGGACACCTACTTCGGCGCCGAGTACACGCACGGCACCCCGTTCCGCCGCGCCGTCGAGGAGGGCATCCTCGACACCTCCGCCCTCTCCCACGTCGGCACCCGCGGCCCGCTCTACGGCAAGCAGGACCTCAGCGACGACGAGAAGATGGGCTTCGGCATCGTCACCTCCGCGGACGTCTACCGGCGCGGCGCCGACGAGATCGCCGACCAGCTGCGCCGGCGCATCGGTGACCGGCCGCTGTACGTGTCCATCGACATCGACTGTCTCGACCCGGCGCACGCGCCCGGCACCGGCACCCCGGAGGCGGGCGGCATGACCTCCCGCGAGCTGCTGGAGATCCTGCGCGGCCTGGCGTCCTGCAACCTGGTGTCGGCGGACGTCGTCGAGGTGGCGCCCGCCTACGACCACGCCGAGATCACCTCCGTGGCCGCCTCCCACACGGCCTACGAGCTGACCACGCTGATGACCCGCCGGATCGCGGCCGCGTAGCTCCGCTGGTTCGGCGGTGTTGGGTCGTTGTTCGGCTGCGGCCGCGTCGTGGCTGGTCGCGCAGTTCCTCGCGCCCCTTTGGGGCGCTGGCTGACGTGGTTCGGCTGCGGCGGTGTGGGGGCTGGTCGCGCAGTTCCTCGCGCCCCCTTTGGGGCGCCCGACTCGATAAGGAGAGCGAGCTTCAGTGACGCACGACCACGATCTGGTACTCCGCCCGACGGCCGCGCAGACGGCCGCCGCCCTCGACCCGCCACCGGGCCGCAACGGCGGCGATCTGGTCGTGGAGACCCTGGCCGGGCTCGGCGCGACGACCGTGTTCGGACTGCCCGGCCAGCACGCCCTCGGCATGTTCGACGCGTTGCGCCGCTCGGACCTGCGGTATGTGGGCCTGCGCGTGGAGAACAACGCCGCGTTCGCGGCGGACGCGTACGGCCGGATCACCGGCGAGGCCGCGCCGCTGCTGCTGTCGACGGGGCCGGGCGCACTGACCTCGCTGGCCGCGCTCCAGGAGGCGGCGGCGGCCTCCGCGCCCGTCCTCGCCATCGGCAGCCAGGTCCCGACGGCCGGGCTCGGCGGCGGCCGGCACGGCTATCTGCATGAACTCCCCGACCAGGCGGCCTCGTTCCGTGGCGTGGTCAAATCGGTCCACACCGTCCGCGCCCAGTCCCAGATCCCGTCCGCCGTCGTCGCCGCCTGGAAGTCGGCGCTGACCGCCCCGCACGGCCCGGTGTGGGTGGAGATCCCGCAGGACGTGCTGCTGGCGCGGACGGCCCTGCCGGTGGTGACCGCGCTGGACGCCACCCCCGACGAGCTGGTCCCGCGGCCCGAACTGACCGCGCTGGCCGCCGATCTGCTCGCGCGCGCCGCCCGGCCGGCGATCATCGCCGGCGGGGGAGTGGTCCGCGCGGACGCCGCAGGCAAGCTGCTGCGGCTGGCCGAGCGCCTGGACGCCCCGGTCGTGACGACCTTCGGTGGCAAGGGCGCGTTCCCGTGGGAGCATCCGCTGTCCCTCCAGTCGTGGCTGGAGGACCGGCACACGACGGACTTCCTGGAGGACGCGGACGTCCTGCTGGTGGTCGGCTCCGGACTCGGTGAACTGTCCTCCAATTACCACACGTTCGCGCCGCGCGGCCGGGTGATCCAGATCGAGGCCGACCTCGGCAAGCTGGAGTCCAACCACCCCGCCCTGGGCATCCACGCGGACGCCCGGCTCGCCCTCCAGGCGCTGCTGGAGACGGTGGCGGAGCGCACGGACGCCGCGGCGCCGGGGCGGGTGCGGGCCCTGCTCGCCCAGGTCGCCGACCGCATCGCCGGCCAGGAACTCACCCTGGAGCAGGACGTGTTGGCCGCGGTGCGCCGGGCCCTGCCGGCTGACGCCCCGTCCTTCTGGGACATGACGATCCTGGCCTACTGGGCCTGGTCTGCCTTCGACGCCCAGGCCCCGAACACCATGCACTCGGCGCAGGGCGCCGGCGGCCTCGGCTACGCCTTCCCGGCGGCCCTCGGTGCCGCCGTCGCCGACCCCGGCCGTCCGGTGCTGGCGGTGTCGGGCGACGGTGGCGCCCTCTACTCGATCGCCGAGCTGGCGACGGCCCGCCAGTACGGTCTGAACGTCACCTGGCTGATCGTCGACGACGGGGGCTACGGCATCCTGCGCGAGTACATGACCGACGCGTTCGGCCAGGCCACGGCGACGGAGCTGACTCGCCCCGACTATGTGGCGCTCGCCGGGTCCTTCGGGGTCCCCGGGGTGCGCACCGGCCCCGAGACCCTGGAGGCGGACCTGGCGAGGGCGCTCGCGTCACCGGGGCCGTCGGTGGTGGTGCTCCCCGCGGTGCTGCGGATGTTCGCGCCGACGCACCTCGGTTGAGGACGACGGCCCGGGTCAGCAGGCGCCCGGGCCCACGCCGTCCATGCGGCCGCCGAAGTCCCCGAGGTAGCGCGAGCGCCAGTCGCCCTTGAACACGTCCCGCTTCTCGACGGGGGACCAGTTGACGAAGCAGGCGCGGGCGCTCGCGACGGCGGAGCCCACATGGTCGTGCAGGCTGGGCGGGCAGCATCAGGGCGATCAGCGCGAGGGCGGCGGCGAGGGACCAGGAACGCAGCTTCATGCGGCTCTCCGAGAAGGCGAGTTGGGACGCCCCCTTCCGAGCGGCCGAGGGCGTCCCCATGCTCCTGTCCGGGCTCCGTGACATGCCCGGCTCGCAGATCGGCCTCACCGATGTGAGCGAAGTAGTTGTTCAAGCACACCCGGCAGCGGGAGCCGTGGCCGCTCGGAACGGCGGCCGTGATGCGCCTACCAGATGGCGTCCACCCACTCCGGGTGGTCCACGAACGGGTTCCGGTTGTGCTGGTAGGAGTCGTAGATGACCTGGTTGCGGCGTTCCTCGAAGGCGTTCGGCGGGTCCTCGTCGTTCCACCGCTTCAGGACCGACAGCTTGCCCATGTACGGGGTGCTGCCGTTGTCGACCTTGTCGTCGGGTTCGAGGTCCGCGAAGCCGTCGCCGCCCTCGTAGCGGACCGCCATGTAGAGGATCATGCGTGCCACGTCACCCTTGACGGCGTCGCGTGGCTCGAAGGAGTCCGCGTCGGTGCGGCTGCCGCCGGAGTTGGTGAAGGTGCTGCCGCCCTCGTCGAAGTCCTTGTTGCTGCGGGTGGAGTTGACCTGGACGTCCTCGGGCCGGATGTGGTGCAGATCGGTGCCGGGGCCGGTCGAGGTGGTGAGGTTGCCGTGCGAGATCGCCCAGACGTGGGTGTCGCCGGCATCATGTGGGGTCCGTTCTACGCGGGTTGAATGGAGGCGGCACCATGCAGGGTGACATGGACATGTAGTGGCGGTGGTGTACGGGACGTGTCGGTCGCGTGACGGGATGCGGCACGTAGCGTCGGCCGCCGGGGATTGCGAAGGATTTGCCCTACGGGTGGGCCGGTGTGTACAACCATTTGTTCGAAGTCGTGAGTCAACAGGTACATGACTCATCGGATATCCAGACGCGCCGCGGTACTGACCGCGGGCGTCGGTGCCGCGGTGCTCGTGCCGGGCATCGTCATCGCCGCTCCGGCGTCCGCAGCGACCGCGCCCTCGGTCAGCTGCACGTCCGCCAAGGCGGGCCTCGCCGCCAAGCTGAAGAAGGACATCACGGCCGCCCTCGCGACCCGCAAGGGCACCGTCGCCGTCGGCCTCTACGACCGCACCTCCAAGACGACCTGCACCCTGCGCCCCTCCACCGCCTACGACTCGGCCAGCGTCGTCAAGGTCACCGTCCTCGCCACGCTGCTGTGGGACGCGAAGAAGCACAATCGCTATCTGACCGACCGCGAGGTCACCCTCACCAAGGCCATGATCACCAAATCGGACAACGACGCGACCAGCAAGCTGTGGAAACAGCTGGGCCCGACGAAGATCAAGGGCTTCCTGGCCGCCGCCAAGATGACGCAGACCAAGCCGGGCGCGAACGGCTACTGGGGCCTGACCCAGATCACCGTGACCGACGAGCAGAAGCTGCTCAAACTCGTCACCGCCAAGAACGCGGTGCTCAGCGACAACTCCCGCGCCTACATCCGCAAACTGATGGGACAGGTCGTCTCGTCGCAGCGCTGGGGCACCCCGTACGGCGCGCCCTCCGGTGTCTCCGTGCACGTCAAGAACGGCTGGCTGCAGCGCTCCACGCACGGCTGGCGGGTGCACAGCGTCGGCACGTTCGACGGCCGTGGGCACGACTACATGATCACCGTGCTGACCCACGGCAACAGCACGATGAACTACGGCATCAGCACCATCCAGGGCGTGGCCAAGGCCATCCACAAGGACCTCGCCGCGGCCGGAAGCTGAGCCTTCACTGCGCGGACCCCACGGCGTCACCGAGCTGCCCTACGGTGACGCCCATGCGCATGAGAACCGCACTCGCCACCTTCACCGCCGCGCTGGCGGCGGCCACCTGCCTCACCGCCGCGGGGACCGCGGGGGCGGCCCCCGCACGGGACAACGCCTGCTCGCCCGCCGTCTCCGTCGACCGCTTCTCCGACGCGCTCGACAAGACGACGTACGAGGGCACCTTCGTCGGCAACTTCTCCGCGCTCGCCGTGGACCGCGACGGCTCCCTCGCCGCCCTCTCCGACCGCTCCGCGCTCTTCGGTCTCGACGCGAAGACCCTCCGGCCGACGTCGGTCGTCCCGCTCGCCGACGAGAAGGGCGCCCAGCTCGACTCCGAGGGCCTGGTCGTGGACCGCGACGGGACCCGGCTGGTCAGCTCCGAGACCGAGCCCTCCGTACGCCGCTACTCACGCGACGGCCGGATCCTCGACCGGCTGCCCGTGCCGTCCGCCCTGCTGGTCGCCCCCGCGGGCCGCGCCACGAACAACCTGACCTTCGAGGGCCTGACCCTGCTGCCCGGCGGGCGCACCCTGCTCGCGGCCATGGAGGGCCCGCTCTCCGGCGACGCCGCCGACACCGTCCGCTTCCAGACCTGGCAGCGGACGAAGGGCGGCCACTTCCGGCTCTCCGCCCAGTACGCCTACCGCACCGACCCGGGTCTCGGCGTCCCCGAGGTCCAGGCGACCCCCGACGGCCGGCTGCTCGTCCTGGAACGCGGCTTCACCGCAGGCGTCGGCAACACCGTCCGCCTCTACCTGGCCGACCCGCGGCACGCCACCGACACCGGCGGCGTCGAGAACCTGACCGGCCAGAAGGGCGTACGGCCCATCAAGAAGACCCTGCTGGCGGACCTCGTCGACTGCCCGTCCCTGGGCGCCACCGCCAAGCAGCCCCAGCCCAACCCCCTCCTCGACAACATCGAGGGCATGGCGATCACGGGCCGCGACCGGGGCCGCCTGAAGGTCGTCCTGGTCAGCGACGACAACCAGAACCCAGCCCAGACAACCCGCTTCTACCACCTACGCGTCCGCATCTGACCCACGTCGCGATCCCGGCCGGCTCTGTCCGCGGGGCGCGGCGACACGACCCGGCCGACCCGGGCTTCGGCTCGGGTGGGGGGTGGGTTTGTCTGCCTGAGGTGCGCGGGGCGGCCGGCCCCTTCACCGAGTGCGGTCTGTCCGACGAGCTGATGGCGCTGCGCGGCCGATGCACCCTCTGCCCCCGCTGCTCACGGCGCTGCCGCTGCTGGGCATCGTGGCGCTGGCCGCCGCCGGCTGCCACGTCCGGCCGCGGGCCTCCCGCCTACGCCGTCCCTCCGACCGCCCTGCGGACCTCGCACCGGCGCTGTTGCTCCACTCCTCACCTCCCCTCGCCGAACACATCGGTGGACCGGCCGGTCGGCGACGCACCGGCCGGCCGGTCCTGCTCGTCGGCTTGGACCGCGCGGGGCGGTCGGCGCCGCTCACCCGCCCGGGGCGGTCCAAGCACTGTGCACCGGGTGTCGTCATGTGGTCCGGACAGCGCCTGGGCGAGTCCGTCGCGGGGAGTACGGCGGGGCACCTCACCGCGCCCCTGCGGACGGGACGCCCGCCCGCGCCCTCCCCTGCGCATGGGGCCCGCCCGCGCGCTCCCCTGCGCATGGGCGAGTCCGTCGCGGGTAGTACGGCGGGGCACCTCACCGCGCCCCTGCGGACGGGACGCCCGCCCGCGCCCTCCCCTGCGCAGGTGCGTGCACGCCTGGCCGCTCCCCAACCGACCCGGCCGCCGCTCCCGTAACCGGCCGCCCCCGGGAGCCCGCCGAACCCGGTAACCGGCGCCCCCAGGCAACTCGCCGCATCTACACCCGGCCGGCGCCGAGCCACACCCCCACACCTCCGAACCGGCCGCGACCCGCGCCCCACCCGGCACGCCCAGCCCTTCGCGTCTCCGAGTCGGCTGCAACCCCCGCCCTCCCGGACCCACCCCCTCCCGTTTTCTAACCGGCTGCAACCCACCACCACGCCCACCAATCCCCGCACCCGCTAACCGGCTGCAACCCCCGCCCCTCCCGGCACCCTCAACCCCTCGCGCCTCCGAACCGGCCGCGCCTTCGACCCCGGCACTCTCAACATCCCGTACTCGAAATCGGCCGAACCCAACGGAGTGGTTTGTTGCGGGGGGATGAAATCCGGTGGGGGAGGTGTTGGTGTGTTGCGGACGATCGGGACTTGTGGGAGGCGGCGGCGTGGCAGTGGAACGGGGATGGGCCGGACGGCTGGCCGGGTACGCCTGGCGTTACCCCAAGGACGTCGTCCTCGCGCTCGGCTCCTCCCTCGCGGGCATGGCGGTCATGGCGCTGGTCCCGCTGGTCACCAAGGTGATCATCGACGATGTGATCGGCGACCACAGCCGCCCCATGGCCCCCTGGGCCGGCACCCTGATCGGCGCCGCCCTGCTGGTCTACGTCTCCACCTACATACGCCGCTACTACGGCGGCCGGCTCGCCCTCGACGTCCAGCACGACCTGCGCACCGAGATGTACGAGACGATCACCCGGCTCGACGGCCGCCGCCAGGACGAGCTGTCCACCGGCCAGGTGGTCGGCCGCGCCACCAGTGACCTCCAGCTGATCCAGGGCCTGCTCTTCATGCTCCCGATGACCATCGGGAACGTCCTGCTCTTCGTGGTCTCCCTGGCCGTCATGGCCTGGCTGTCGCTGCCGCTGACCCTGATCGCCCTCGCCGTGGCCCCCGCCCTCGGCTGGATCGCCCGGCGCAGCCGCTCCCGGCTGCACCCCGCCACCTGGTACGCGCAGGCCCAGGCCGCCGCCGTCGCGGGCGTCGTCGACGGCGCCGTCACCGGCGTACGCGTGGTGAAGGGCTTCGGCCAGGAGGAGCAGGAGACCGGCAAGCTGCGCGAAGTCGGCCGCCGGCTGTTCGCAGGGCGGCTGCGCACCATCCTGCTGAACAGCAGGTACACGCCCGCCCTCCAGGCCGTCCCGGCCCTCGGCCAGGTCGCCATGCTGGCCCTCGGCGGCTGGCTCGCCGTACGCGGTCACATCACCCTCGGCACGTTCGTCGCGTTCTCCACCTACCTCGCCCAGCTGGTCGGCCCGGTCCGCATGCTCGCCATGGTGCTCACCGTCGGCCAGCAGGCCCGCGCCGGCACCGAGCGCGTCCTGGAGCTGATCGACACCGAGCCGAGCCTGCGCGAGGGCACCAAGACCCTGCCCGCCGAGGCCCCCGCGACCGTCGAGTTCGACGACGTCTCCTTCGGCTACGACCCGCGGCACCCGGTCCTGCAAGGACTGAGCTTCGAGATCCGGCCGGGCGAGACCCTGGCCGTGGTCGGTTCCTCCGGCTCCGGCAAGTCGACGGTCTCCCTGCTGCTGCCGCGCTTCTACGACGTCACCCACGGCGCCGTCCTGATCGCCGGCCACGACGTGCGCGAGCTGACCTACGACTCCCTGCGGGCCGCGATCGGCCTCGTCCCCGAGGACTCCTTCCTCTTCTCCGACAGCGTGCGCGCCAACATCGCCTACGGCCGCCCGGACGCCACCTTCGAAGAGATCGAGAAGGCCGCCCGCGCCGCCCAGGCGGACCGCTTCATCGCCGAACTGCCCGACGGCTACGACACCGAGGTCGGCGAACACGGCCTCACCCTCTCCGGCGGCCAGCGCCAGCGCATCGCCCTGGCCCGCGCCCTGCTCACCGACCCGCGGCTGCTGGTCCTCGACGACGCCACCTCCGCCGTGGACGCCCGGGTCGAGCACGAGATCCACGAGGCGCTGAAGCAGGTCATGACGGGCCGGACCACCCTGCTCATCGCCCACCGCCGCTCCACCCTCGGCCTCGCCGACCGCATCGCCGTCCTCGACGCCGGCCGGCTCGCCGACATCGGCACCCACGACGAACTCCAGGAGCGGTCCGCCCTCTACCGCCGCCTGCTCACCGACCCCGACGAACTCGGCGGCGTCTCCCCGGGACACGCCCGGCCCGCCGCACTCCGCGAGGACACCTCGGTCCGCGAGGAGCTGGACGCCGAGTTCGACGCGGAACGCGGCGTGACCCCGCATCTGTGGAGCGGGGACCGCGAACCGAAGGACCCCAAGGACCCCAAGGACCCCAAGGACACAGCCCTCGCGGGCACCCCGGCCACCCCCGAACTGCTCGCCCAGGTCGAGGCGCTGCCCCCGGCGACCGACACCCCCGACATCGACGAGGCGCACGCCGTCCGGCCCGAGCAGTCGTACGGCCTGCGGCGCCTGCTGCGCGGCTTCGGCCTCCCCCTCCTCGTCAGCCTGCTGCTCGTCGCCGTCGACGCGGGCATGGGCCTGCTGCTGCCGATCCTCATCCGGCACGGCATCGACCAGGGCGTCAGCCGGATGGCGCTCGGCGCCGTCTGGGCGGCCTCGCTGCTCGCCCTGGCCGCGGTCCTCGTGCAGTGGGCGGCGCAGATCGGCGAGACCCGGATGACCGGGCGCACCGGTGAACGCGTCCTGTACTCCCTGCGTCTGAAGATCTTCGCGCAGCTCCAGCGGCTCGGACTCGACTACTACGAGCGGGAGCTGACCGGCCGCATCATGACCCGGATGACCACGGACGTGGACGCGCTGTCCACGTTCCTGCAGACCGGCCTGGTCACCGCGTTCGTCTCCGTCGTCACCTTCTTCGGCATCATGGTCGTCCTGCTGGTGATCGACGTACAGCTCGCGCTGATCGTCTTCGCCACGCTGCCGCCGCTCGTCCTCGCCACCGTGTTCTTCCGCCGGGCCAGCGTGAAGGCGTACGAACTGGCCCGCGAGCGGGTGTCGGTGGTCAACGCCGACCTCCAGGAGTCGGTGTCCGGGCTGCGCATCGTGCAGGCCTTCCGGCGGGAACGGGACGGCGCTCGCCGATTCGCGGGGCGCAGCGACAGCTACCGCGGTGCCCGCATCCGCGGCCAGTGGCTGATCTCCGTGTACTTCCCCTTCGTCCAGCTGCTGGCCTCGGTCGCCGCGGCGGCCGTACTGATCGCGGGCGCGGGCCGGATCGGGGCGGCCACCCTGACCACCGGCGCCCTGGTCGCCTACCTCCTCTACATCGACCTGTTCTTCGCCCCCGTGCAGCAGCTCTCCCAGGTCTTCGACGGCTACCAGCAGGCGTCCGTCTCCCTCGGCCGCATCCAGGAGCTGCTGCGCGAGCCGACATCCACCGAGTCCGCCGCCGCGCCGCTCGACGTGCTGTCGCTGCGCGGGGACATCGCCTTCGAGGACGTGCACTTCGCATACCGCACCGACGGGCCGGGCACGCCGGGCGAGGCGGCCCTCACCGGGATCGACCTGCGGATACCCGCCGGGCAGACCGTCGCGTTCGTCGGCGAGACCGGGGCCGGCAAGTCGACCCTGGTCAAGCTGGTGGCCCGGTTCTACGACCCCACCAGCGGCCGGGTCACGGTCGACGGCACCGACCTGCGCGCCCTCGACCTGTCCGCGTACCGCCACCGCCTGGGTGTCGTCCCGCAGGAGGCGTACCTCTTCCAGGGGACCGTGCGCGACGCCATCGCCTACGGCCGTCCCGACGCCACCGACGCCGAGGTGGAGGCCGCGGCCCGTGCGGTCGGCGCGCACGACATGATCGCCCGGCTCGGCGGCGGCTATCTGCACGAGGTCGCCGAGCGCGGGCGCAACCTCTCCGCCGGCCAGCGGCAGCTGATCGCGCTCGCCCGTGCGGAACTGGTCGACCCCGATGTGCTGCTGCTCGACGAGGCCACGGCCGCCCTCGACCTGGCCACCGAGGCCCAGGTCAACCAGGCAACCGACCGGCTCGCGGGCCGCCGTACCACGCTCGTCGTCGCCCACCGGCTCACCACCGCCGCGCGCGCCGACCGGGTCGTCCTGATGGACCACGGCCGAGTCGCCGAGGACGGCACCCACGAGGAACTGCTGGCACGCGGCGGACGGTACGCCGACCTGTGGCGGACCTTCATCGGCCAGTCCGAACCAGAGGAACCGATAGGCATACCCGGCTGACCCCACCCCACCCCACGCCCCCCGCCGGGCCCACCGCCGCCTCGCGGACGGCGGGTGCGCGGCTGTGGCCCGCGGGGCCTGCCGCCGCCTGCCGGGCTGTCACCGCCCGGGTGCGCTGCCGTCGTATTCGGCCCGCCGCAGCGGTCCGGCGGGGCTTTCGCCGTCTGACGGGCCGCCGCTGCTGTCCGGGTGCGTTGCCGTCGTATTCGCGCCGCCACAGTCGTCCAACGGGCCCGTCGCCGTCCTGCCTGCCGTTTCGGACCGCCATCCGTGTTCGACGGGCCGTTGCTCGGGGGGTATCGCCGGGTGGCTCGGTGTCGCTGTTTGGCTTTGTGACGGGTACGGGTCAGGCAACCATCCGACGCTTGTCGTGCGTCCGTACATCAGTACGTTCACGGCCGGGACAGGGGAGGGACGACAGTGGGCAGTGGTGCGATGCGCAGGCGGCTGGCGCTCGGCGTGGCCGTGCTGGCCGCCTCCGGGGTGCTCGCCTTCGCGACGCCCGGTGGCGCGCTGGCGGCGTCGGACGGACTCTGCGCCGGACGCAAGGTGAAGACCCTGCCCTTCTCCACCGGCGCCGTGCAGGTCTACAGGCGCAACGGCTACGTCTGCGCGGTCACCCTCCCGAAGCGGCCCGGCATCAAGCGCATGATGTCGGTCAGCGTGCAGGCGCGCGGCAACCGCCCGGTGGTGGACAGGGGCCGCTACGCCCACCGGGCGGGCCCGGTCACCGTGCACGCCGGGCACCGCTGTGTGTGGGTGAAGGGTTCGGTGGCCCGCGGCTCGGTGAGTTCCGGCTGGATCCTGTGCTGACCCCACCTGTAGGCCGGCGTGACCAACGGCGCTCTCGTCGCGCCGGCGGCCGGGCTCGGCGCGTCCGTGGAGCACCGGCATGAAGCGCTGCCGCCGAGCGTGCGCCGGCTGCTGTGTGCGAGCGTCGCGGTGTACGTGCTGATCGGTCTGGCCGGAGCGCTGGCCGCCCAGGTGCTGCCGGGGAGGAGCTGCGCTGGCGGGGACTGCTCGTGCACGCGCTGCCCCCGCTGGTGATGGCCCTGCTCACCGGGCCCCTCGGCAGCCGGCTGCCGGCGGTCGCCGTGGTGTGGCGCTCATGGCGGCGGCGCTGTGGGGGCTGCGGGGTTATCCGGGGCGCCTGACGCGATTCGAGCAACGCTCTCGGCGTGCGCTGTCCTGACGCGGACCGCGCCGGCGGCGGTCAGCGTGTCGGTTCTGGGCGGGCCGTCGCCCCGCGCGTCGCGATGTGCTGCTCAAGGCCGCCGAGGATGAGCGCGAGGCCCGCCTCGAATGCCGCCTCATGATCGAGCGCGGGGACGTCGTCCGGCAGGTCCTCGCCGCCTGGTGAATCCGTGTCCGCCTGTTCCTCCAGCACGCAGCCGACGGTGAAGCGGCTGGCGGCGAGCATCGCCATCTGCGCGTCTTTCTCGGGCACGCCGGAGGTGACGAGGAAGGCCATCTTGCGGCGGATCCGGTCGAGGTCGCCGGTCGGGATGCTGCCGGCGTGAAGGCGTGCACCGTCGCGGCGCTGCAGCAGCGTGCGCCGGAAGCTGCGCGAGTTCTCCAGGAACCACTCGCGCCAGTCGTCCTCCGGTGACGGGAGCGGCGCGGTGGCGTGCGGGGCCATGGCGGCCTCCGCCATGGCCGCCAGGAGATCCTTCTTGGTCCGGAAGTGGTAGTAGAGCGACGGCTGCTCGACGCCGAGGCGTTTGGCCAGCCGTCTGGTGCTCACGGTTTCCAGGCCCACTTCGTCGAGCAGATCCAGCGCCTCAGTGACGACGGTCTGACGGTTCAACTTGGTCACGTTGACAATCTATCGCTGATAGAAGACTCTGGAAAGGAATCTATCACCGATAGATTTTTGGGTGGGTGGGTGTCATGACGGACAAGGTCACGAGGCGAACTGAAAGCGACCGTGGGCCTGCTGCGCGAACGCGACGAACCCCACGGCCATTCGACCGAGCCCGCCCCCGGCCTGATGCAACTGCCGCAGCTGATCGCCTCGTTCGACCAAGTCGGCCTCACCGTCACCCTCACCCAGGACGGCGCCGCACAGCGGCTGTCACCCGGCGTCGACCTCACCGCCTACCGCATCACGCAAGAAGCACTCACCAACGTCTCCAAGCACGCCCTGACCACCATGGCCGCCGTCCACCTGCACTACACCGTCAGCCTGCTGACCCTGACGGTCACCGACGACGGCCCGCCCGCAGAGGTCCGCGGCGCCGCCGGATACGGCCTGATCGGCATGCGTGAGCGGGCCCACGCCGTCGGCGGACACCTGCACGCCCACCCCCGCGATGAGACCGGATTCGAGGTGAGGGCCGAGCTTCCCACCCTCACGTGCTCGCCGACGACCAAGCGCTCCTCGCCGCAACCTTCCAGGTCCTCATCGACGCCACCGACGACCTTGAAGTCGTCGCCACCGCGGCCGACGGCGACCAGGCCGTACAGCTGACCCGCAGCACCGCACCTGACGTCGTGGTCATGGACATCCGCATGCCCCACCAGGACGGCCTGTCCGCCGCCGCGCAGATCACCTCCGACCCCCGGCTCCACGGCACCCGCGTCCTCATCCTGACCACCTTCGAGACCGACGACTGCATCACGCGGGCCCTGCGAGCGGGCGGCAGCGGCTTCCTCGGCAAAGGCGTCGGCCCCGCCGAGTTCCTCGCCGCCATCCGCACCGTCGCGGCCGGCGACATGGTGCTCTCCCCGCTGGCCACCCACGCCGTGGTCACCCGCTCCCTCGCCGGCTCCAGCCCCGAACGACCTCACGTCACCCCGCGCGAGCTGGAGAGCCTCACCCCCCGCGAACAGGAAGTCCTGCTCTGCGCCGCCGAGGGGCTCACCAACGAAGAAATCGCCGAGCGCCTGTACGTCAGCCCGCTGACGGTCCGCACCTTCGTCCAGCGCATCATGCACAAGGTCGGCGCTCACCACCGTGGCCAGCTCGTCGCCCTCGCCTACCGGACCGGCTTCGCCCGCGTGCCCAAGCCGCCCCCGTTATCTTTTTCGCGGTCCTGCAAGAGGGCCGCTGGCCTCCGGGCCCGGCATGACTGTGTCCCCCTGTCGAAGGCATGACCTGGGGGGTG